>JALYLJ010000205.1 GCA_030774295.1 Thermoproteota archaeon | reverse complement strand
GTTTAAGACCATATTATGCTAATGGCACAATAGTATAAATAATTGTGAATAATGCTCCTAATAGGTTCAAAATATTAATTGCTGGTTTACGAGTTCTGAAATCATCATCTGGTTGGCCTTCTGAGATCCTTTATGGCCCTTCGGATCTAATATTTTATAATTTCTTATGCAGAAAGGGTTTTTTCTTGCACGTCTGGCAATTGGCAAATGAGGAAAAAAGTAAACTGCTTATAAAATATGTTGAGCAGTTGACTGTAATGATAAATAGAAAAACATTAACAATAGGAATTTCGGCGATTGGAATACTATCTATACTTTTCGTTGGCACTGCATCCTTGACAAACCAAATTGTGGCTGGACAAGCAGAAGAGGTATTCAAAGCAAAATTGTCTGGAAAAGAAGAAGTCCCTCCTTCCGAGTCCCCTGCAAGTGGATCAGCGTGGGTCAAAATAAATAATGACAAGATAGAATACGAGGTAAACGTTACAGATATCGATAAGGTTAATGCAGCCCATGTTCACTTGGGAGAGTCTGGTAAGAACGGGCCGGTAATACTAACCTTATTTAAGGATGAACCGACAGAACAAAAAACCGGCAAACTAGGTGAAGCAAACGTCACTGCATCAAATTTGGAAGGACCCATGAAAGGTAAAACCACAGCAGATCTGCTCTCGGCCATGAAAAATGGTACTACATATGTCAACGTGCATAGCACAGATTTCCCTGACGGTGAAATGAGAGGACAGTTACAGGCTAATTCACCGGAATAATCTCTCATTTTTTTTATTGTTTCTATTTGACAAGTCTATAGGTAGTAGTTCATTGATATTCCTACCGTCCCGGTCAAGTTTTAACTTTTTTATATTTTATTGAGCATAAACTAACAAGTGCCAAAAGACCAAATTCATACTTGGTGGGCCCTTATCATCTATAGCCAATCAACCTTGGGCCCATCAGGTTCTTATCTGGAGGTACATCGAGTCATTTACTTGGTCAAAAATCAGTAACGTTTTAATAGTTTAGTCCCCCGTAATCAGATCCAAAATCCTACTCTGATGGGTCCTCGACAGTCTATCACTCCTTGGGCCCATCAGTCTAGTCGTAAAGTTTTTTATAACTTGTGAGCATATTCTTCCAGCCGAGTTCGTTTTCATCAAAACTGGTGAGCCGACCTGTCAACAGGCATGGCCCATCAGTTCTTGAACGATTCCAGGGTAGTATTCTCTTATTTATTCTCCGATTTTGCCTAAATCTTGAATTATTACGGTGAATTTATGCCGGCAATTATGACAAATAAAAATGCTGTTGCATTGGGTCCAGTGGCATGATACCCAAAGTCGATCACTGACGCTGCCGTAGGCTTTTTATTATTACAATTCAGACATAGGAAAACCATCGATTTGATACGTTCGATGATTTCCTGTTCTAGCCTGAAATGATCATTACTCATTTCCAAACGGCAATTTTTAATAATTGAGGATTTTATAAATTTTTCTGAAGGCTGTTTGATCAATTGATCCTAGTTTTATTTATTCACCAAGTTTAAGATACAATGCTCAATTTTGTCCAGTTTTACTGGTTTTAGTAATATGTCAATCTTCTTATCGCGAAATATAGGGATCTTTGCTATTTCTTCAGGTTGACGGTAATCCGCAGTAATGAATAGTATGGGAGCGGAAGGATATACATCCAAGATTTCGGTGGCAACCTCCATTCCGCTTTTTTTGCCTGGTAGCCTCGGATCAATCAGATAAACGTCTGGCGATTGTCTTTCCAGATCTGCTTTAACGTTGTCTCCCCTGGTATAACGCGCGATAACATGATAACCTCTTTTCGACAGGTAATCACTATAAAGGGTCAGAATATCCTCATCGTCTTCTACAATCATGATTTTAAGTGCTTTTTTTGGTGACTCTACCATTGAATTTCATGCCCATTACATCGTGTAGTAAAATCCTCGTCAACATACTATAAATAGATTCAAATTTGCTTTAAGTATATATGTCTTATTGCTCATAGTACTAGTGACCTTCCGAATTGATTATAGTATTAGAGAAGAACAAGATAACTCCTGAAATAAGAAATAGGTTACTTAAAAAAGGATTATCATTAATCGGGATCTCGGATAAAGAAATAATATTTAGAAAGTCAATACGTTACTTTTAATAATAAAATGATTAATGTATCGGTCAGTGGACCGGTGATTCAGTGACTAATAACTAGAATCATATTAAGATATTTACCGCTGTGCCTTTATCAATTGCTGCTTGAATTTCCGGATCTTCGTGTTCTTTATATGAAAATCTGCTTTTACGCTTTTTACCCTTCTTTCTCTGCATTGCTCTGCTATCTGTACTAAGAAAGGTAGATTCTGAATTCTCAAAAGGATCCCTTACAGTTTCTAAACTATCTTTTATCTCTGACTCATAATGTGCTTCATAGACAGGGAATGCATTACCACATTCATAACATTGTACAAAATCTTAAAAATCGGGAGGTATTACTTCAGCTTTTTTGAGCATTCTAGGTTGCAGTTTATTATGGATCTCATATTCTAGGCAATGGGGACATTCTCTTATTTTCCCTCTTCCATCTGCATTGAAGTCAACAAATGCAAAGAATCTACCGTTTTTATATATTAATTCAGAGGTATATCCAACTAAATTAAAATTATCATCGTATGAATTAGGACCTATCATTCTTCTAGTCTCTTGCACGTCTAATTCCCGATCTTCACTCATTTGTTTATCCTCTGTTGCCTATTTTGATATACCTTGCAATTCACAATAAAAAAAATTTGGACTGCTATTGAGCTCAGTGAATTTAATAATCTGGTGTGCCTGCTTGTTGTCCAGATGTTGACGGAGTTGATGAACTTCCTCCTGACGACTGGTTTCCGGTTTGGTTACCAGTTTGATTTCCTGCTTGTGTAGCATTACCCTGAGCAAATACAGAAGTAAACTGCATTGCTATTAGACCGCTTGTCATTGTGCAAATTGCTAGTGCTAAGACTAGTGCGAATGTCTTATTTGTCATGTACAAGTTCGTAGTTTTTAATATTTATTAGGAAGTAAAATTTGAATCAGGTAACTTAGTTAAGCCAAGTTATTATACTTCCCCGCTACACGTCTGACAGTCTTTGTAACCATCATGCAAAGGATACTGGTGGGATCTCTCCTGTCTGCTTCTATTTTCGCACCAGTATACGTTAAAATTTAGAAAATTAAAAAAGCCTTATCTTAATGTAACGCGTTTTATGTAACGTTGAAGCGGGATGGCACCCAATAGTGCCTATTAATAAGAGATTTGTTAGTATCGTAGACGATGAGATAGATATCACTGTTCTTTTTGAAGATGCAATATGTGCAGATATTACTGACATCTCTGTTGTTAGTTTTAACGATCCTACAATTGCCTTTGAACACTTTTCAAAAAATAAAGAAGCGTATGCCCTGGTCATTTCTGATATGAGGATGCCTGATATGGACGGTTTGGCGTTGTTAAATAAAGTAAAAGAACATAATCCCGGAGTAAGAACGATGTTAGTAAGTGCTTACGATTTTCAAAATAATCCTATTTTTGAAAAGTATCTCAAACAAGGGATCATTGATTCATTTATGGAAAAGCCTATAAAAATAAACAAATTATGTCAAAAGGTAAGAGATGAAATACAGGCGTATCGACAAGGTGTGAAAGAAATCTAACTTAACTCGAATAACACAGTTTTAACTCTTTTATAATTTGGTTGACGAAAGTACTTTTACTGTTACACAAGAATGTGGACTTTTTTCATCCTGGTGGGCTAACCTATCAACCACGACTTAAGGCCCATCAGCGTCTAATAGTCTTGTATAATTCTAACAATATTACCTTCCCTCCCTTCAAGGGACATTGTATATTAAATCCTCATCAGTCGAATTGATTGTATGACTGTAGATCAAATATTACAACAAGAAATTGAAGAATCAAAGAAGTGGCTTGATCGGGACCATGATGAAAGTACGTACAAACGAGATCTTGAAAAAAGGATTGAATTAATAGATTGGGTTCTTCAAAACATGAAAAACCCTGACGTTGAAATTTGTAGTCTTGTAGAATCCAGAATGAATGAAACTATTCAGGAAATAAATAAGACCAATTCAATATTTGAATCTGATAAATTACATGGCGAATTAAGAATTTTAGATTCGATATTCTATCAAGTTTGTATAAGGCACCAGTCCTGAGAGAAAGAACTTAGGTAAGCCAACTTCTTATATCTTGTATTAATTAGTTTGATTACTTCCGAAAACATTTTAAGACAAACGCCGGTGGGATTCTCTTATCAAAATCCACAATTTCCACCGGCCTCACTACTTTTAACTATTTTATAATTTAATGTGCATATGGAATTAACGTAGAGCATAAAGACTTCGCTGGTGGGAAATTCGGATTAGTCAGACCACGATTCTTCCCACCGGTTTTAAATTATTTTATAATTTGGATATCACAAAGCACGTAAAATTTATAAATAAAAATTATTATTTTTTTGACCTATTGGTGGTTAAAACTTGAGAGGCAATATTAACAGTACTCCTATACATATGAATATCTTCTGGGCATTTGCAATCATAATATTGGTTTTTGTGACAACACTTCCAGTCATATATCTAATTATTCCATCCATATCTGGTGTAAATTTAACATGCATCAATAGGAATATTACAAAAGAAGAATATCAATCTCTGAATATTAGCGTAATGAGCGAAGAGTATTTTAAAAATTTAACCTCGGACAATCCTCAGTTAGCACAACTCATATGTCAAGATATCTTAAATCTTACTACAAAGTAATTTGATTTTAAATTACTTTGCACATAGCGGGCTTCATGACACAAGCCACCAAAAATTATTTTAAATAATATTGAGGCCTACTAATGAAAACACTTAAAGAACTATTATCAGATTAGTAAATTGTTGAAAACCAATTATATTACGAAAATAATTATTGTTGGGCTTCTAATTACAGCCATTCTTGTTACAAACGTAAGCCTCTTTAGTAGGGCAAAAGCAGAATCGGGCGTCGGAAAAGATGTATTTAAAGTAGTTGTTACTCTTTTTGGGATATCAAATTCAACGAAGGATGTTTTGACTCTGGTCAACGTCAAAGATCAGACAAAGATTAAATTGTTTAATCCTGAAAACCCCGAAAATCAAGGACAGGACAAAGTCAGTTATACAATGACGTTTCCAGGTATTGAAGTGCAGGATGGTGATCCCTATACGGTGTGTACTATGACCACTGACAATTTCAAACTTGAATGCAATAAAGGAAATAATTCTCCGCTTAACAGACCTGAGTTTGTTGACATTAATGTAGGCGGAGGCAGTTCAACAAGTAATGAAAAAAATGGAGACAAGAATAACGACTGAATTCCCGGATCTTTTTTGCAATGCTTACTAACGACTAGAATCGTATAGAACATTTACAATTCTGCCTTTATCAATTTCACTTTGTATGTCACGATCTTCATTTTCATCCGTATGGAATCTCTTTGAAGTCTGCCTTGTAACCCCTTTTCTGTACCGATCTCTAAGTTCGCGTTTCCTTCTTTGGGATGCTCTATTGTCAGTACTAAGAAAAATAGATTCTGAATTCTCAAATGGATTGTTTACAGTTTCTAAACTATCCTTTATTTCTGATTCAAAATGTGCTTGATATGCGGCAAAGACATTACCACATTCATAACATTGTACAAATTCATCATAGTCTGGAGGTTTTACTTCACCTTTTTTCAAAATTTTACCTTCATTTTCATTAAAATCTAAGTCTAAATAGAATCCACTATGATAAGAATTTGAATGAATGAATTATTCTATTCAGGATATTTTGAGTTTCCGGCAGATCAAAAGTTAGTGTAGAATCTGTAAAAGATACTGAGTAGCCATCACCATTGTGTGTAAAATAAAAAACTTGCTGAGCAACATCTGATCCCTCGCCCTCGTGTACTCTCTTTAGAAGGAACGTACCAGTTCTTTCGCCGCCTATTTTATACTTTTGGGTGTCGGTATGTTCAATGATTATAGTGTTAGGGTCTTTTAATGTGGCGCCTTTTTCGAGCAATTTTGTAGATGAAGGAACCTGGGACGCTCTAAGAGGGTCACGTTCTGCCTATTCTGCAAGGTAGCGAGATATAGGTTCTTATTGCAGGTAACAAGCGTCCAAAAAATGAAATTCGATCTCCGTACTTTTGAAATAAATTTAAGATAATGTGTTGCGATATTCATCTTTTGCCCAATCAATAAGTGCTTTTAATTCTGTTGTACTGTAATCAATGTCCATTTCATGTGATACTTGCAACAAGTCGTTGTTAGTATATACTGCAATCCGTAAATTATTTTCAATCTTCTTCCTTAATGCATTGACAGTATTTGACAGGAATTTCAATGTGTTAGCATTAAAGGAAAATATCATTACAGTAGACAATCCATTTACATTTTTTAATTTTTTAGAAATAAGCCTTTGAATATCTATGTCGAAAAATGGATCTATTTTATTTTCAACATTTCCCAAATATAGCGAATGCCACCCCATCAAATGCAAAGTTACAGAGGCAATTCTTGCCAGGTATGTTGCCTCATCTGATCCAGAAATGACTATCGAATAAGCTCTTAATTTTGGTGTGTCTGTCGTAGAAACAAACTTTGTCATCAATACAAGATCTAGGGCAGTATTGGAAACTAGCAATTTTTCACTTTCACTTATTTTGCCTCTATCATACATATCATTTAATATATTCAAAGTTGGTAAAATAATATCAAATATTATTTTCTCCTTTGATATCGTTGAAAATAACAAATTGGAAATTATGTTAATTGCTTGTGATTCATTACCCTGAACCAGACAATCTAAAAATTTTTGTTGTAAATTGTGGATATTTATTGGAAATTCAATTTGGGGGGCATCTTTGTCCAAGTACCATACATTAACGGTTCCAATTTTTTTTTTCGAATTAATCCTTGTGTCAGCATTAGGTTCAAGTATTTTGTAAGGGTCATTCGATTTATCTTGGTCCTTGAGGCCAATTCAATTCCGGATAGACCAGCGTAGTTTTCAGATAAAGCGGAAAATACTTTTTGTTTTACTTCTTCAAAGTTATACCCGTAATGCATAGAAGTTATTGATCACGTATGTTTTTAATAGTTTTCATTTTCACAAGGGTGTTTTTGAGATTAACCAAAAAATATAAGTCGATTATAATATAGGTTGCATTAGTAATGTCCAATAAAAAAGTTGTATTAGCTTTCTCTGGTGGTTTGGACACATCAGTATGCGTAAAATATCTGCAAAATAAGCAGAAAATGGATGTAATTACGACCACCGTTGACTGCGGTCAAGAAGATGACTTTGATGCAATTAGACAAAAATCAAAGATACTTGGTGCTATAAAACATGTCAACGTCGATGCAAAAAAAGAGTTTGTGGAGAAATATGTATACAGATCGATTAGGGCAAACGGTCTCTATCAAGGAAAATATCCTCTTGCTACTGCTCTAGCTCGTCCATTGATTGCGGAGAAAATAATGAAAGTAGCTGCGCAAGAAGGTGCAACTGCAGTTGCACATGGGTGCACGGGAAAAGGAAACGACCAGGTTAGGTTTGATATTGCAATGTCATCTATTGATCCAACTATCAAGATAATTGCTCCAATAAGGGAAATGAATCTGACACGGGATCGTGAAGTGGCATACGCAAAAAAAAATAATGTTCCACTAAATGATGAAATTAAAAAGTATAGCACTGACACAAATATATGGGGAAGAGCTATCGAGGCAGGTCAACTAGAAGATCCTTGGATAGAACCTCCAGAAGAAATTTTTAGTTTGGTCAAGAATAAGATGATACCGCCTGAATATTTAGAAATAGAATTTGAGAAAGGCACGCCAGTGGGAGTTGATAATAAAAAAATGAGTTTGTTGGACATTATTAGATATTTGAATGTCAAAGCCGGTAAACATGGAGTTGGTGTGGTCGACCACATAGAAGACAGAGTAGTCGGAATAAAAACAAGGGAAATATACGAGGCCCCTGCAGCTCTGACTATCCTCGCAGCCCACAAAGATCTGGAACAACTTGTTCTGACTAAACATGAATTGAGTTTCAAGCAATTGGTGGAAGATAAGTGGAGTTGGATGGTTTATTGCGGGTTATGGTTTGATCCTCTTAGAGAAGACTTGGATAGGTTTATAGATGCAACTCAAAATAGAGTTTCAGGAAAAGTTAAAATGAAATTGCAAAATGGATCTTTCAAAGTAGTGGGAAGAAAATCCAAGTATTCACTTTACAGACAGTCACTGGCGACATATGCTTCAGACTCTGTATTCGATCAAAATCTTGCAAAGGGTTTTATAGAGTTATGGGGGATGGAAACAGTTATTGCTAATAATTTATCAAAGAACTTATCTAAAGAGGAAAGGAAATAAATAAAAATGAAAAAAGAATGTAAGGATTGTGGAGCTGAACTGACCATACCGGAGGACGCGATGGTTGGAGAAATCATTACATGTCCAGACTGCGGCACTGACTTTGAGATTGTATCAAAGACTCAGAATAGTGTGGAGATGAAACAAGCCGAATCAGTCGGGGAAGACTGGGGACAATAGTTGAATACAATATGCATAATATATGACAAACTAAGATTTGAAGAAAAAAAATTATACAGCAAGGTCAAAGAAAAAGGATTAGACGCAACATTAGTAGACGGGAAATTATTAACCTTTGATACCGAATCAAGTAAACAGAATCTTTCGTTTGGCGATATCATATTACAGCGAGTGATAAGTCATAACAGGGGTTTACATTTAACTTACTGTCTGGAACAAATAGGCTTCTCTGTTGTAAATACATTCAAGGTCAGTGAAATTTGCGGAAACAAGCTAATCACCTCTATGGTTTTGAAAAAGAATAATGTGCCAACTCCCAAGACTACTTTTGCCTTTAGTACGGAGTCAGCAAGAAAGTGTATGAAAAATCTGGGATATCCGCTGGTAGTTAAACCAATTATCGGTTCATGGGGACGAGGTGTTTACCAAATAAAAGATCAATCAATGGCTGAAATGTTGTTGGATTCAAGGCAAGATAACGATAATTCATTTTCTAGAATCTACTATTTCCAGGAATTAGTTGATCGCCCTTCACGTGATATTAGATGCATTGTGATAGGAGATCAAATAGTAGCCTCAGTATATAGATACTCTTCAGAAAATGAATGGAGAACAAATGTAGCTGTTGGTGGCAGAACAGAAGAGGCCCCAATGACAGCAGAATTACGAGAAATTGTCCTAAAAGCTTCAAGCGCTGTAGGAGGCGGAATCTTGGGAGTAGATCTCATGGAAGATAAACAAAGAGGCTATTTGGTGCATGAGCTGAACAATACTGTAGAATTTAGAGGTGCATCGACCGTCTGTAAGTCTGACATTGCAGGAGCAATTACAGACTATTTGGTAAAATTATCCACAAAATAAAATTGTGTTATAATAAAAATACTCTAGAACTGCAAGCGGCACAGTCAATTGCTACTGGTTGGATAACAAAATTCATAAGATGTCATAGTAGAAATTTCGGTAAAGGGAGAAAATGAAATGAAAGTAGGAGTAATCGGCGCTTCGGGATATGTTGGTGGTGAACTCTTACGGCTGCTAGTAGTTCATCCGGATGTTGAATTAAGTGTTTTAACCTCTAGGCAGAACGCAGGAGAGTACGTCCACAGAATACATCCCAGTCTGAAAGGTTTCATAAATCTAACATTCTCGTCGATGGAATTGGACAAATTAACAAAACAATGTGATTTGATATTTGTATCTGTTCCTCATGGTAACGCATTAAACATAGTCAAGGAATTATACAGTACAGGAATAAAGATTGTAGATCTATCAGCAGATTTTCGTTTGAAGAATGCAGACGATTATGTAAAATGGTATGGTTGGGAACATCCTTATCCTGATTTACTTTCCAAATCTGTTTACGGCATTCCGGAGATTCATAGAAATAAAATCAAAGACGCACAATTAGTATCATGTCCCGGGTGCATGGCAGTAACCTCAATTTTGGCGCTAAAGCCATTAATTGAAAATAAGCTGATTGATACCAGTCATATTATTGTAGATAGTAAGATAGGCTCTTCTGGTGCGGGTTCGAATGACAGCACGGGAACGCATCATGCAATGAGGTATGGGGTGATAAGACCATACAAACCCTCAAAACACAGACACACAGGTGAAATAGAACAAGAATTAAGCATCTTATCAGGTGAGAGAATTAAAGTAAGTATGAGTCCTCATGCCGTAAATCTAGTAAGGGGAATACTAACAACAAATCATGTATTTCTTAAATCACCAATATCAGAGATTGAACTATGGAAGGTTTATAGAAATTCGTATAAGGAAGAACCATTCATTCGACTAATAAGAGATAAAAAGGGATTCTATAAATTCCCGGATCCAAAATTCGTTGTTGGTTCTAATTTCTGTGACGTAGGTTTCGATATTGATGAAAACACAAACCGAATAGTTGCTCTTTCAGCCTCTGATAATTTAATGAAGGGAGCTGCAGGCTCTGCCGTGCAGAACATGAATCTCATGTGTGGGTTCAGTGAAACTGATGGACTCAGGTATACACCATTAACACCGGTATGATTGTCATAAAGTTTGGTGGAAGTGTTCTCTATGAATTGCATCCAACTATAATTGATGATATTCGCCAAATATCGCAAAAAGAGAAACTAGTGCTGGTTCATGGTGGAGGTAATGAAGTGACCAAAGTCGCTACAAAGCTTGGAAAGGAACAGAAATTTATTGTTTCTCCCAGTGGTATAAGAAGTAGATTCACCGATAAAGAAACGGCTGAAATTTACACTATGGTAATGTCTGGAAAGATAAACAAGATAATAGTCAGAATGCTAGTCCAGGCAGGCATACGAGCGGTGGGGATTTCGGGAATAGATGATAACATGTTAAAGGCAGTAAGAAAAACAAAGCTGACAGTGCTAAATGAAAAAGGGCGCAAAATGATTATTGAAGGAGGATATACTGGAAAAATAAATTCTGTTGAAACATCTCTTTTGAACACTCTTACTGAAAGAGGCTTTGTTCCCGTAGTATCCCCTATAGCAATGAGTGAAGAATATGAATTTTTAAATGTTGATGGCGACAGGGCCGCTGCTTACATAGCGGGTAATCTAAAGGCAGATAAAGTCATTTTTTTAACTAATGTAAATGGCTTACATTTAGAAGACAAACTGGTGAAAAAACTTACAAGAGATGAGGCAAAAGAACAGTTGCCGAAAATAGGATTTGGAATGGAAAAAAAGATATTGGCTAGCACAGAAGCCCTATTGATAGGCGCTAAAGAAGTGATAATATCGTCAGGTAAGGTGTCTAACCCAATTACGTCTGCAATAAATCATACAGATTGTACGGTGATCTCGAATTGAAAATTAATGAAGACGCATTTTTGATAAATCTATATCAAAGATTTCCTGTTACTATCGATAGGGCCCAAGATGCAACAATTTGGGACACATCAGGAAAGGAATACATTGACTGTATGGGCGGATATGGGGTAGCTATCATAGGACATTGCAATAAAGATGTCATTAATGCAATAACATTGCAAATAAACAAGCTCATGGTATGCCATATGTCTACCTACAATGATAGCAGACTTGAATTTCTGTCAAAGTTAAAATCTATAGCGCCTGATAACCTCGAGAAGATTTTCTTTAGTAATAGCGGAGCTGAATCTATAGAGGCTGCATTAAAATTCTCACGAAAATTTTCACAAAAAAATGGAGTTATTTCCATGTATGGTGGTTATCACGGAAAAACGTTTGGTGCACTGTCTGTCACGTATAACGCAAAATATCGCAAGTCGTTCAATCCTTTGTTAGATGGAGTAAAATTCGTTCCTTTTGGAGATATATCTTCTCTTACGGATGCCATAGATGAAAGTATTGGTACTGTTATCGTCGAACCAATTCAAGGAGAATCTGGCATAATTATGCCGCCAGAAGATTATGTGAAGGCAGTGAGAGAAGTATGTACAGAAAAAAACCTGGTATTGATATTTGACGAAATTCAGACCGGCCTTGGACGAACAGGAAAAATGTGGGCCGGCCAAAATTGGAACGCTGTTCCAGATATAATGTGCATAGCAAAGGGAGTAGCTTCTGGAGTTCCTGCTGGTGTGACATTTGTTAAGGAGGATATTGCCAACTGTATGAACGTAGGAGAACATTCTTCAACCTTTGCTGGAAATCCGATTGCATGCTCGGCAGGAAGTGCCACGATTGATACAATAATAAAAAAAGACCTGCCCTCAAGGGCCTCAGATACAGGAAGGTATTTCAAAGATAAGCTCATTGAATTGAAGGAAAAGCATCCCATAATAAGAGATGTCAGAGGCATGGGAATGATGCTTGCCTTAGAATCACGTTTCGATGTCAGAGATATATTGATGGATGGAATAAAAAATGGACTTTTGATGTTATACTCTGGAAGAACAGTAATACGGTTGCTTCCACCTTTGGTTATGAAGAAGGAGCAAGTGAGCAGAGCTGTTGAAATAATGGATGATATTTTAAGTGATGAGGAGAAGAGGCGTAATGTCCAAAGATAATGAATTTGACCAGCGAATCTTGGAAATTTTGCGAATGGATTCTAGAAAATCATTCGTGGATATTGGAAAGGAGCTGGGATTATCGGAATCTGCAATAAGACGAAGGATTAAGAATTTAATTGATAGCGGGGCAATATCTAGATTTACGATTGAAGAAAATTCTAGCAAGAAAACTAGTGCGATAACTTTGCTTTCTGTCAGCTCCACAACTGACACAAATTCAGTTGCTTCTAAATTGCAAGACATCGATGGTGTTAAGGTTATTTATGAAATAACAGGACAATATGATGTAGCCGTGATTATATCAGCAGACTCTATAAACGAAATCAATAGTAGTATTGACGAAATAAGAAGAATACAGGGGGTGTCAAATACTGATACAGTGATAATACTGAGAACGCTTACTTAGCAGTATTTTGCATTATAGCCGAAAAGATTTATATTGTATTCGAAATAATGTTTTATTAAGCATAAATGTCACTAATTTCAGATGATCCTAATCATTTTGCGAACCTGTACAATAAAACAATGACGGATAAAGAGATAAGGATACTTGATTCAACACTGCGTGAAGGAGAGCAGCATCCTGGAGTTTCATTTACAATTAAGCAAAGAATA
>JALYLJ010000204.1 GCA_030774295.1 Thermoproteota archaeon | reverse complement strand
GTAAGATACCAATTCCAGTACCAAAAACGCTCAAAACATTTGACACTGATGCCAGTAATCCAATTATTATTCCACCAGCTATTGTAACAGCGGGTATGTACTTGTTAAGCAGAGTTTGTACAGAGCTTTGCGTTCGTCTAAAACCAGGGACCTGTACATCAGCATCCAACAAGTTTTTCGCCGCTGCTTTTGCAGATAGACCACCCAGCTCAACCCACAGACGACCAAATACAGTAACAATTCCTGTCAGAAATACAATATAGACTACAGTTCTTACAGGATCTTGAAGCGAATGTTCAAAGCTTCTCGGAGCTGTAACATAATACAAAACTCCTCCTGTCGGCGACTGTGATTGCTGCGGATCAAATTGAGCTATCAAGTTAAACAATGGATTGGCATTCTCAGGATTATAGTTTGCCCATAGCATCTGCCCCATGAAAACAGCATTTGCGAGTAAAGCTGACGCTAGGATAACTGGAATATTAGATGTGTAAAGTAATTTTATAGGATATACTGCAGTAAATCCTCTATACTTGGTTGACACTATTGGTATGTCCACATGAATACCTTGTGTATAAACAAGAGCCAATAGCACCAATGAAGTGACTATTAGACCAAAAATACTTGGCAGCTGACCACTTCTAAATAACACATTAGAAAGGTCTCCATGTGTGGCAGAATCAATAATGTATGGAAGTATTCCCGATGGTTCGGTAGCGCCAGGTACTGGAAGTGGACTGAATAAACTCCACAAAATTCCCTGAGCTACACCCGCCATAATGAAAAGACTGATACCAGAACCGAGACCCCATCCTTTCTGAATGAGTTCATCCAAAAACATTACAACAACACTAGCTCCTACAAGTTGCCCAATTAACACTGGAATTAGGCTGGGATGCGAAAGCAGACCTCCATATACACTGACACCATACAAGGACCCTTCTGCAATTATTACTATAAGGGTAACAATCTTTGTTGCAGAAGTAAATAGAGATCTATCATCAGGATCCTTAAAATTTAATTTTATTAATTCTGATCCTTTTAATAATTGCATCAACAGACCAGCAGTTACAATGGGTCCGATACCTAATTCGAGTAATGTTCCTTGTTGTGCAGCGAAAATAACCCTGGCAAACGCCAAAAAATCAAACTTTGGAGAGTTTGTTACTCCATATAGTGGGATTTGACCCATTACAAGATATGCGAAAAGCGCAATTCCACACCAAATGAATTTTTCACTAAGTCCAATTTTCTTTTTAGGTTTCTCTACCTGAGGAATATAAGCTGAGACTTTTTTGATTACTGTTCTTATTATGCCTTCATTGTGCACTGTGCTCATTTGAAATTATGCTCCCTCCTGCAGATTCTATTTTCTTTTTAGCACTTGCAGATGCTTGTGCTACTTTAATAACATAACTTTCACTGATATTTCCGCCGCCCAAGAGTTTTTGAATTCCCAATGACCCAAGATCTAGAAAAGGTTTTTCGTCTTTTTCATGAGGATGTCTCAAAGACAGATTCTTCAAATCTCTTAGATTTATCCATTTTTTAACCAAAAATTGACTATATGAATTAAGAGTATCGTGCCCAAAATGGTCGGGTTCTTCGATTACTGTTCTTATCCAAAAATGTTTATGTTTTCCACCGCCGCCAATTCCTCCCCGGCTACCAGATTGTCTATGTTGGCCTATCTGACCCCAACCGCAATACCTTGTACCTCGCTGTCTTCTGCTTTTTCTAAACCTAGTTGCCATGTGCGATATACCTTATAGAATCAAAGAGTAGGTGTAAATATAAATGTAAAACTCGTATATTGTTCAATCAACCTATACCATTCTTTTTACAATTTCAAGCAAATCTTTGTTATTCCCGAGGATACCGCCATCTGTGAATTGTTTTTTGCTTTTCTTTTTAAAACCGCCTCTGGGGGGATTCAAACTAAACCAAGGTTTAATATTATTTTGGTCTGAAAATTTTACTTTGTCGTTTACAATTACATTTACCAATTCATCAATTCCCTTGTATTCATCTTTTTTCTTGCTTTCTTTCTGTGAATCTAATTGAGTTATCTTTTTGCCTCTTTTCTCAATCAGCGTTTTTACGATTTCTGAATCTGCCTTTGACCATGCCACCCATTCCTTGATTTTCCTTAACATTCCCAAGTAATCCGCAGTTTCTGGTACTAGAGTAGCCGAAAACCTTTTGTTCAAATAGAGATTTTGTAAGGTGGTCAATGCCCAAAACGGGACATTTACGGTTCCTTTCATTCTGACTACTAAAAATGCCATTTTTCATCCTGTAATATACGTCGAGTTTAATGCGTGAAAAATTGCCATCGCAGTAGAAGTCATTGTATTAGTGGATCCGAATGATTTTGTCCATGCATCCTTAATTCCTGCAAGCTTTAATAGATTCTTGATATTTTCACCTGCAACAAGTCCTAGTCCTCTTGGTCCTGGCAGAATCTCTACTTTTACACTTCCGCCTCTTCCTCTAACATTGAAGGGTATAGAATGTGGCTGTGTACATCGGCATTCCCAACTGCCACAACCAAGTTTTACCGGAATTATATGAAGATATGAATTAATTGTTGCCTTGTCAATAGCAATCCTCATTTGTTTAGCCTTGCCCATTCCTATTCCAAACCATCCTGCTTCATTACCGACAGCAACAAGGGCACTAAATCTGGTCATCTCACCAGCGTCAGTTTGTTTCTGGACTATTCCAACGTGTACTACTTGACTCTTTATGTCCGGAAGCAAGTGCTTTACTATTTCAGATTCCTGAATACGCATACCATTTTCGTAAATCTGTTCCATTGAACTTATTTTATTTTCAACTACCATCTGTCCTAGAGCCGTACGAGGCTTCCATACTGTAGCCTGTTCATTTCTTGAACTACTCATTTCGAATCTCCTTTTTTCTTGGACAATTTAGATTTTGGTTTAGATTTAGCGGTAGTTTTCGGTGTTTTTTCAGATTCCTTTCCTTTTTCAACCTTATCGTTAACTATTTTATCCTTTACTTCTGAAAAATGACTAGGATATTTTTCTGGTTCCAGTCCTGAACCCAAGTTGGATGAAAATCTTGATTTGTATACGTCATCATTTGCTTTTAGTTTTTTAGCGTAATCAGCTATGTGAGTTCCCTGAATTCTATCTTCAGAAGGAAGAATACTTTCTGAAAAAGGTAGTTCTAGGCCAGCCTCCGATAAACCCTTCAAGCATGCCGCAATTTTCGTAGTAAAATGTCTCTTGCCAATATACAAAATTGCACTAGAAATTTTCTTTTGAAGACATTTTTTACCTAATAAGAGACCAACCAGATAACATGAGGGAATATTTTTACGTGAACCTTTCCATCCGTATGATAGAAGTTCGTTACTATGTACAGAGGCCATCACTTTATCTCCCAGAAGGTCTGGTCTAATTAACTGCGCTGAAATGTTTTGATCACTGACATTAACAGTTACAAAATCCTTTTTACCTACAAGTAATTTCTCCCTTTTCCTGTAGTTAGTTTTTCTCTCTCTTATTCTCCTAAATGTCGAAGTATAAACCATAAACTAGAAACTCACCTATCTTCAATCCTATTTATAAAATTGACAAGAATATGAATTACTTATAAATCTTCATTATCGCTATATTTGGATTCATTTGACATCTTGTTTGCTACCATTGCTGCAAAAGCCCCAGCACCTATCCCGTTATCGATGTTTACAACTGTCAGTCCCATAGAACATGTTTGTAGCATCGAAGCCAGTGCTGCAATTCCATCTGCGCCATATCCATATCCGATTGAGGTTGGAACTCCTATAACTGGTATATCGGTAACCGATGAAACAAAAGATGCAAGTGCACCTTCCATACCGGCAACTACCACGATAACGTGAACATTAGACTTTATCATATTGGCAACTGCCTTTATTGTTCTGTGAATACCAGCTATCCCGACATCATATTCAATTACGGTTTTGCTACCCATCACTTCTGCCATAATTTTCGCTTCTTCGGCAATTTTGATATCCGAAGTTCCAGCACAAAGTACTCCCACTCTGCCATTTTTTTTGGGAAATTTATGTTGTCTGCTCGAAATTAGTAGGGTATTGATTCCTCTGTAAATTTTGAACTCTTGTTTTTCAAATTCTTTACATATTTTTTTCATGTACTCTGGACTCACTTTACTTATTACAGCAAATTTTTTACGTGTTACAGTTACTCTTATAATTTTAAAAAGGTCTTTGTACTGCTTTCCTTGAGCAAGAATTACTTCTGGTTTTGCACTTCTTGCCTCTCGTAGTGGATCTATTTTAGCCAAGTTATTTTCCACATATTCGATTGAATACAGTCGTAATTCCTGTTCTGCCGTTGCGACTGTTATTTCGCCACGGGCTAATTTTTCTAAAATTTTCTTAATTTCCATTTCCTTACGATTTCATTTTATTTTTTGTGGATTCTAAGGTAAAATGAGTCATAGTGAAAAGCTCTTTATTGCGCTTTTTACGCTCTGAATTCCTAGGTCAAAGACCTTTAGTTCATTTTCATTTAGTTTTAACTCGATTATTTTTTCAATGCCTTCATTTCCAAGTACACATGGTACCCCAATGCAAACGTCACTATATCCATATTCTCCTTCAAGCAGGGCTGACACAGGAAGTATTGTCCTTTTGTTCTTTACGATACTCTCAACCATAGTTGAGACAGCATTTCCGGGAGCATAAACAGTAGCACCTTTTAAAGAAATTACTTCAGCTGCTATCTTTTTTGTCTTTGTGGCAAGATCTTCTGATTGTTCTGGTGTTATGAATTCAGTTAATGGTATCCCA
>JALYLJ010000203.1 GCA_030774295.1 Thermoproteota archaeon | reverse complement strand
AACCATCAATTATAGTGGACAAACTCGGTTTAGCAATTGATGCATCGCCTATTGTTATGTCGGGTGACTCTAATGCCAAGAAGGTTGAATCATACATGGATGGAATAGATCAAGTACTTAGCAACGAAATAATTTCAATCGGGAGAAGTCTGAAAACCGAAGAAACAGATAGAAAAATTTTGGAACTTGAACATGATTTAGAAGAACAAAACAAAGCTAAAACGCAAGTAATTACTAGATCACAAAATCTCAGAAGAGTTGCCCATGAACTAATGAATCTTTCTTCCATGGGTAACGAAGATATGAACGATAGTACGGTAAGAAGCCTCTTGGAAAATAATGACTCTAAGATTGTAATGGAAAATGGCATTACCTATTTGAATATACAGAATGAACGAATCAAGTTTGAATCAAGTATCCCAAAATTTTCATCCCTATTATTTTCCAGAGCGAAAGAATTGGAGCGAGGAGCTATCAACATAGACAAAGCTAGTGAAGAGCTGAGATTAAGAGTTGAAAAACTACAAAATCAAACACAAAAAATTCATGAAAAAATTCAATTCAGTAAATTAGAATCAAAACAGTGGTATGAGAGATATCGTTGGTTTGTTACTAGTGATGGATATTTAGTAATAGGTGGTAGAGATGCGTCTTCGAATTCTGCCATTATTCGTAAGTACATGACTGAAAATGATATTATCTTTCATGCAGAAATTCATGGTTCGCCTTTTTTCCTAGTAAAGAATGTTAATAATCAAGAAAAACAAGATAGCAGCTATGTCGAGGAGACTGCCCAAGCAACAATATCATTTAGCAGAGCATGGAAGGATGGATTATCAAGCGGAGATGCGTACTGGGTATTCCCTAATCAGGTAAAGAAAGGAGCTCCAACGGGTCAATTTCTTCCAAAAGGTTCTTTTGTCATTGAAGGAAAGAGAAATTTTTGCAGAGGTATTGAATTAAAACTTTCAATAGGGCTGGTACAGATTGAAAAAAAATATTCAATTGTTTGTGGACCCTTGAATGCTGTCAGAAAACGAAGCTTGGTATTTGCCTCATTGTTACCCGGTGGGACCGATCCAATGAATCTTTCAAAGAAAGTTAAGAGTGAATTCGTAAGAGCAATTTCTGAATTTGATCAGAGTCTGGCAGAATATTGTAAAAAGATATCCTTGGATGAATTTATAAGAATGCTGCCTACAGGACAATCCAAAATAGAGCGAGCGGAAAGGGGGCAAGCCATCAATGATATTATCAAAGAATGAATGAAATCAAGTTAGTTAAATCTATTTTTTACCTCCCTTCTTTTTGAACCATCATATTGTACAAATGGAGATTAGAAAGACAATTAAACCAAATATCCTAAATTATATTGTGCCAAAAAAACTAGTGGATACAGATGCAAACATGACGACAAGAGTGCTTGTAAGGGATATTATGAACAGCCCCGTAATCACAGCTATTCCAAGCGATAACATTGCTGACATCGCAATGAAAATGAAAGAGCATACTATTGGCAGTGTAATTATAGCTGAAAATGAAAAACCCGTTGGAATTGTCACTGACTGGGACGTTGTATCAAAGGTTGTGGCGAGCAATTTGGAGCCATCATCTGTTGCGGCAGTAAAAGTAATGCAACCAATTCACACCGTCGAAGCAGGAGAAGGTATAACTGAGGCAGCGCGGATATTAAGAAAAAATAATATCAAGAGATTGGGTGTTGTCTACAAAGACAGACTAGCAGGAATAATTTCAAGTTCTGACGTTATCGCTGTAACTCCAGAACTAGTCGATGTAGTGTCAGAAAAGGCTGCCATGATTAGAGGGGAGATTGGTAGACCGGCATCTACTGTGTCTGGATATTGTGATGAATGTGGAGAATGGTCAGATGTGCTAATGTATTCTGAAGGAACATTTACCTGCGAAGTATGCAGGGGTTCATAGTTGCATCATAACAAACGCAAAAGTGAATTATGATTCCAGCTGATATTCACATAATAATGGTTTATCCGGAATTCAGACAAGATACCTAAATTATTTTTCTTTTACTTGGGATCCCTACTTGGGATCCATCAAAAGATTAAAATCACGTAGTTCTGAAAAAGTCAATGAATGAGTTTAAATTCTTTAGAAAGAACCATTGATGAAGTTCTTTCACAAAAAGAATCAGCATTAATTTCTGAGATTGATTCTGCACTTCAGAATTCATTAAAAAATTTAGAATCTTCCAAGAGCATTCTTGAAGTTGAATATGACGGTATTATTGAATCATCAAAAAAACAGGCTGAAAATTTAAAACGACAAATAATAGGATCTAGCACCCTGAACGCCAGGAACAAAGAGCTCATCATAATCGAATCGGCAATTGATGAAATTTTTACTAAAGCAAAGGAAAAACTTACCCAAAGTAATAATGAAAAAAATTATGAAAAATTGCTGACCAGGATGATACAGGACAGCGTTTCAAAGTTAGGTTCTGATATTGTCATACAATGCAATAAGGCCGACCAAAAGCTAGTTAGGAAGATATCCTCACAAGAATCAACCGGCAAAAACATGAAAATAAGTGTATCCGACGATTTTCTAGATATAATCGGCGGAATAAAAGTGACTTCAGTGGACGGAACAATGACATTGGATAACACACTGGATTCTAATATTGAAAGTCTCAAACCTTTTATAAGGAAAGACATAGTCCAACTGCTTAGAGGGGCGAAAAAGTAGATGGTAGCAAAAGGAAGAATAGTATGGGTTAGTGGTCCAGCAGTTAAGGCTGATGGAATGTCATCTGCAAAAATGTATGAGACGGTGGAAGTTGGTGATGCAAAACTAATTGGAGAAGTTATCAGATTGACTGGAGATGTAGCGTTTATTCAAGTCTATGAATCAACATCTGGCCTCAAACCGGGAGAAGATGTAATAGGTACGGGTCAGCCACTTTCGGTCCTTCTCGGTCCAGGAATTCTTGGAAGGATTTATGATGGTATACAAAGACCATTGGATGAGATTGCTGAAAAGTCAGGAGCATTCATTGGTAGAGGGATTACTACAAGCCCTGTCGATATGAAGAAGAAATACAGATTTAATCCCTTAGTAAAAAAAGATGATACTATTTTTGGAGGTTCAGTCCTTGGGACAGTAGAGGAAACGCCTTTGTTAACTCACAAAATATTGGTACCTCCAAATTATCCTGAGTCGACTATTACTGATATTGCCAAGGAAGGAGAGTATGATTTAGAACATGTCATTGGACAGGCCAGTAGCAAGAACGGAGATAAAATTCAATTAAAGATGTATCATAAATGGCCAGTTAGGAAACCACGTCCATATGCAGAAAGATATGATCCTACAGTACCACTGGTTACAGGTCAGAGAATCATTGACACTTATTTCCCTATAGCAAAAGGTGGAACCGGTGCTATTCCAGGCGGATTTGGCACAGGTAAGACTGTTACACTACATCAAATAGCTAAATGGGCAGATTCCAAGGTTGTAGTCTACATTGGTTGTGGAGAACGAGGCAATGAAATGACAGAAGTTCTTGTAGAATTTCCACATTTAATTGACCCCAGATCTCAGAGACCATTAATGGAAAGAACTGTACTTGTTGCTAATACTAGTAACATGCCTGTTGCCGCTAGAGAGGCATCAATCTACACTGGTGTTACTATGGCAGAGTATTATCGGGACATGGGCTATGACGTAGTTCTTGTGGCTGATTCTACAAGTAGATGGGCAGAGGCACTCAGAGAGATGTCAGGTCGTTTGGAAGAAATGCCCGCAGAAGAGGGTTATCCTTCGTACTTGGCTTCGAGACTCGCAGAATTTTACGAAAGAGCAGGACGAATCAGAGCACTTGGGTCACCAGATCGTTCCGGATCCGTGACATTGGTTGGTGCAGTATCTCCATCTGGAGCAGACTTTACCGAACCAGTAACAACTCATACAATTAGATTCATCAAGACTTTTTGGGCGCTAGATACCAGATTAGCATACTCGAGGCACTATCCGTCAATTAATTGGATGCAGTCTTATTCTGGATATCTTGAAGACATATCTAAGTGGTGGAAAGAAAACGTAAGTCCTGATTGGTATGATCTGAGAGCAGAGTCCTATCATATATTGCAGCGTGAAGATACACTAAAAGAAATTGTTAGATTGTTGGGACCTGAGGCGCTTCCAGACGAGGAGAAACTTGTTCTAGAAGTAGCCAGAATGCTAAAGATTGGAATACTCCAACAAAACTCTTTTGATAAAGTTGATACTTATTGTGGTCCAGCAAAACAACTGAAATTGGTTAGATTGATGGTAAAGTTTTACAAAGAAGCACAAAAGGCCCTAAAGGAGGGAAAATCCTTAGCAGATATCAGAGCACTACCAATAATAACCACTCTATTAAAGGCAAAGTTTGAAGTTACAGACGAGGAGATTTCAAAGTTAGAAGAAATAGAAAAGCAGTTATCCGATTCGTTCAAAGGTAACATTGAGGAGGTAAAGGTCTCTGTCTAAAACTACTGGAATAGAATATACGAAAATTGCTGAAATAAAAGGACCACTTATGATAGTAGATGGTGTGACCAAAGCATCATTTGACGAACTGGTAGAAATTGAAACAAATGAAGGTGAAAGAAGATTAGGAAAAGTTCTTGAAATAGGATACGGCAAAGCAGTAGTTCAGGTTTTTGAAGGAACAACGGGGCTGGCTATAACTGGAACAAAAGTAAAATTTCTCGGAAAAACTATGACCATGCCAGTATCGCAAGAACTTCTTGGACGAGTGTTCGATGGACTTGGAAGACCAAATGATGGCTTACCTGATCCTGTTGCTGATAAATTCCTTGACGTGAACGGAGAGCCGATGAATCCACAGAGCCGAGAATATCCAACTTCATTCATTCAAACCGGAGTATCTGTTATTGACGGAATGCTAACACTTGTCAGGGGTCAAAAGTTGCCTATTTTTTCGGGCTCTGGAATGTCACATAATATATTGGCGGCACAAATTGCGCGACAAGCTACTGTTGTAGGGACCAACGAAGACTTTGCTGTAGTATTTGCGGCTATTGGTGTTCAGTACTCTGATGCACAGTACTTCAAAAGGAGCTTGGAGGAATCAGGTGCTTTGAGAAGAAGTGTTTTATTTATTAATCTCGCAAATGACCCTGCAATTGAAAGAATCATAACTCCAAGAGTGGCATTGACTGTAGCAGAGTATCTTGCATTTGATCTAGGTATGCATGTATTGGCAATACTAACTGATATGACCAATTATGCCGAAGCCCTCAGGGAAATTAGCGCCGCTAGGGAAGAAGTTCCTGGAAGAAAAGGATATCCTGGATATCTCTATACTGATCTGGCGAATAATTATGAACGAGCAGGGAGAATTAAAGGAAAG
>JALYLJ010000202.1 GCA_030774295.1 Thermoproteota archaeon | reverse complement strand
CGTCTAACGTGTTAAATATGAGTAATCTGTTCAAAATTAAGTTTCATGCACAACATTCAGTATATTTTCCTGACCAAATGTCCTAATAACTATCATAGGTCCGAATATTATTTCTCCTACAAATTCCCTTAATTTAACCGCATTTATGTTATCCTTCATAAGAACGGCGTGACATGATTTGTCTTTCAACCTTAGTATTATCTCATTATCTATAATTTTTATGACTTCAACTACAAAGTGGACACTATCTTTATCCCCTAACAACATACTACCTAATTTTTCGGTTTCGTATGAGTCAAGACATTCAAATCTTGTTACTTTTTCCAACCGCTCAACTTTCCTCACTATACATAAAATCGGAAACAACGTCTTTAGCTTTTTCTCTTCGCTCCTGGAACTTTGAAATAAATGCAGTAGAGTCGTCGGACAGATCATGTTTACATTCTCCACAAAGTAGATTGCCGCTTCTGCATTTTAGTTCCCTCTCATTTGACTCCGCAGGCGTATCAAACAAATACTTCAGATATGAAAATACGGAGCATACACTAGGATTTCCACCCAATTTTTTCTGAAGAGAAATAGTTGGTTGACCTCCGGTGAAAGCATTTGATATTTTCTCTTCTATTATTTTTGTCTCGTCGGTAGTAAATATCGCAGTTTCAGGACTCGATGATGACATCTTTCCTACTGTTTGTAAACTCGGTAAAAATTTACTGTGTATCTGTGCAGGCTTATAAAATCCAATTTTTTCGGCAATATCTCGTGTCAATCTCCAGTACGGATCCTGATCTATTGCAGCGGGAATTAGTACAGGTGTAGGTTTTCCTTCGATTATGGATGGAAGAAAACAGGGGACAGCCTGAAGCGGGGGAAAACCAATCATTCCAATATTGGTTGAGTTGGTAAAACCGAATACGCTCTTTGCTGTTGAAAACGTTATCCTTTTTGCTATTTCAAGTGAAGTTGAATAAAGATGCTTGATGTGTCTTGAATTAATAATTATTTTTGTTTTACTCTTTTTGAAACCAATTGCAATTATGTCAAGGATATTCTCATACACATTTTTCTTGATTTCATCCAATGTTTGATTTCCAAACAAGAACTTTTCATCATCAGTTATCTGAAACAGCAGATTAGAATCAAATTTATCTTGCAAGTGTTTAGTCAAGAACCATGGCATCAGATGTCCTAGGTGAACCATGCCAGATGGTCCTCTTCCAGTATACAAATAAAATTTTTCATTATTATCGTACTTGTTTAGAATCCAATCAAGATCTCTATGTGAAAAAAAGAATTTGTGTTTAAGTAAAGGATGTAATTCACCTGTGAATGATTCAATTTTTTCAAGTATTTCGTTAGTAATTTCTTGAGTTCCAAATTTTTTTATTAATCTAGCATAATCTACCGATCCCTCGACTTTCCACGGGGTAACTTCAAAATCATCAAAATTCTCTTTAAATGGTTCACTCATTTTCCTATATATACAACAATCGAGAGCTTTAAACGTTTAAAAAGTATTCCATCAATGTCTGATCCATATTTAAATGACGCAATTAAATTTGCATAAAATAGAGAAAAAAATTCTTCTTTCACTTGTAAATGACGACAAAATAGAGATTGAGAAACTTGCAACCCTTACGAACCTTTCACTGGATAATGTAAGACGCGGAATTGAGTGGTTAAAGTACAAGGGAATGGTATCCATCTCTATTCAAAAGGAATCAATACTTGAACTAACTTCCGAATCACAAAATAAAAACCCAAATGAGAAGATTCAACGCGCAGATTTTATGACATTACCAGAAAGAAGAATAATTACTGAGATAAAAAAAACGGGTCAAAAAAGTATCAAGATTGGTGAGTTTGCTAACCAATGCCGCATGTCAAATAGTGAATTCGGTGTTGGAATAAAAAATGCCATTAGAAATGGTTGGTTGACAAAAGTATCAGACAGCCTGAAGATTACAAATAATTCTGATAGTCTATCATTCGAAGAGATTCTATTAAAACAATTATCAAAATTGAAAAGGATTAAACTAGCCGAGTTATCCGAAGCCGAGCTAAATGGATTTGCTCTCTTGAAGAATCGTCCCGGCTATGTAAAGGAGAATGTTGAAAAATCCTTTCTTGTTTCTCTAACGAAGGAAGGAAAAAAACTTGTACCTGAGATAAAGTTAGACGAAGATAATGAGATAGGGATACTCACATCTGAGATACTAAATAGTGGTAAGTGGAAAAATGAGAAGTTTACACAAATAGATGTTACTTCGCCTGTACGCACTTTCCTTATGGGAAGAACACATCCTCTAACCGATATAATTGCTGAAATAAGAGAAATTTTTGTTTCTATGGGATTTTCTGAAATTGAAGGATCAACGATTCAATCTTGTTTTTGGAACTTTGATGTACTATTTACTCCCCAAGATCATCCGGCAAGGGATATGCAAGATACGTTCTATATGTCAAACTTAATTGATGAGGATATAGATTCCGTCATCAGTAACAAAGTTTCGGACTTTCACAAGAATGAATGGAATTACGATTGGAACCTTGAGAAATCAAAGGAAACAGTTCTTCGCACACATACTACACCGGTTACTATAAAATATCTTTCGGAGAATAAGCCGACATATGGGCGGATCTTTTCTATTGGACGAGTTTTTAGGAATGAAAAAATGTCTTACAAGCATTTAATGGAATTTCATCAAATCGAAGGAATTGTAATAGGTGAATCCATAAGTTTAAGGGATTTGATGGGTCTGCAAAAGCAATTTTATTCCAAGCTCGGGCTAGAGAAAGTAAAGTTCTGGCCGACATATTTTCCCTATACCGAACCGTCACTACAATCGATGGTGTATATAGATAAACTAGGAAAGTGGATTGAGTTGTTTGGTATGGGTATGTTCAGACCAGAGGTTACTCAGTCAATTGGTATGGTCAATAATGTGCTTGCATGGGGAGGCGGTCTTGAACGAATTGCTATGATTCGTTATGGATTGGATGATGTACGTGAGCTTTACGAAAACAAATTATCGTGGTTAAGGACGCAATCAATATGCCCGTTGTAGAATTTCCACTAGAGGATCTCAGTAGATTGTTTCCTGACTATGATTTAGAATACACTATTGATACGTTACCATTTTTAGGACTAGATATAGAGTATAGGGATGATAAATGTATTAGATTGGAATACAGTCCAAATCGACCTGATTTTTCCACTTTTTATGGAATCTCTAGGGCATTGAACGGCCTGCTCGGGAAAGAAGTAGGAATTCCAAAGTTTAAACTAATTGAAAACAGAAAAAATTTCATTAATGTGGATTCTTCCATATCAAACATACGACCCCATATAGCAAGCATTGTTGCCAGAGGTCATAAATTAAATGACAAAACGATAAAACAAATTGTTTCTATGCAAGAAGATCTCCATAATGGTTTAGGGAGAAAAAGGTCAAAGGCATCTATAGGGTTACATAACTTAGATACGATTGAATTTCCACTGGACTACACAACAAGACCCGGTAACCTGAGCTTTACACCACTTGATCATTCCTCTTCGTTGACATTGAGTGAAGTGTTAGAGAAAACCGAGTCAGGCAAAAAATTTAGGGAGCTGTTGCTAGGGTCCATATATCCTGTCTTAATGGATTCCAGGGGAAATTTGCTATCTTTCCCCCCTGTCATAAATGCTGAATATACAAGAATTAAGGGAGGAGTTAAAAATTTGTTAGTAGAAGTTACGGGTGTTGACAAGACAACCGTAGACAAGGTTTTGGCAAATATAGCGGCAACGCTAGCTGACATTGGATTTAGCTTAGAAACTGTCTCTATTAATCAGGGTAGTAATACTACAACTTCTTTCAATTCAATGGAAAACACTAGGTTAGATAACATTAAGACAGATTACATCAATAAGAAACTAGGCCTATCTCTTTCAAACGAGGATGTGATACTTTGCCTGCGAAAAAGCAGGTTGGATGCTAAAGTTACTGATGCTAGTAACATTAATTGCATGATTCCAAGTTATAGAATAGATATTTTTAATCCCATGGATATTGTGGAGGAAGTAGCGATTGGCTACGGTATCTATAACATGGAACCTACTGTACCAGAATTTACACTTTATGGTAATAAGAGCAGACAAAATCATTATTTTGATAAAATCCGCCAGGCCTTGGTAGGCATGGGATTAATTGAAAATATTAATTTCATTTTAAGTAATAAAGATATCCACCTCAGAAGGATGAAAATTGAAAAATCTGATTTCTTTACAGTTAACAACTCCAAAAGCGAAGAACATGATATTTTAAGAAGATCACTTCTGCCATCCTTGTTATTTTCCCTATCAAAGAATATTCATGAGGAATATCCACAAAAACTGTTCGAAATAGGACAGGTCTTTCTTCCTGAGCAGGAAAATTCTGAAAAGTGGAATTTGTGTTGCGCTACTGCTTTTAATGGAGTTACCTTTACTGAAATAAAAGGGATACTACAGACACTAATGGAAATTTGTCTTGGCACTACATTTGAAACGAAGGCGGCAGAACATTCATCATTCATTAGCGGTAGAAGTGCAGACATATTCTATAAGGGAAAAACAGTAGGGCAAATAGGAGAAGTTTCACCTTTACTAATAGATAGTTTTAAAATAAAAATGCCTGTAGCTGCATTTGATCTTGATCTTACAGAACTACTACAAATTTAAGCAGAATGTTTATAATGAATTGATGTAATCTTCTTACTACTTGGTCGATTGAGTAAGTTGACAAGTAGCCCCGGTAGAGAGTGCACTACGAGGTGTACATTTGAGTGTACGGCTATCAATGACTAGTTGTGGGTCAGAAACGGGGTACATTTGTCTTCCTACTAACTGATTGATAACCAAAATTTCTTGAATGAATCTAATCTAATTTATTCTAAATTTTCAGTTCATTAAAAAATTTCAAAACTAGAATTTTTGCATTATCTGATACATCATATTTCTCCAAGGTTTTTTTAGGATTTTTGAAAAATTCTATTCTAAACTCAGGGTCCGAATGGGCCAAATGAACAATATCACTTAAGGCCTTTAAATCGTTGGCAGTATATTCCAAGTTATCTGACTATATTATTTTCCAGTATTTCTAACTTTAGTAAAATTGATATTGATACTTAATTATTCAAATCTCCTATGGAGCTTGAGCCAATATTCCTCAGAAGCCAGATGAAATTGAAAGGTAAAGTATCATCCAGAACAAAATCAGTACAGGAGACCCTAAGTACCATTCTTCCAGTTTCTCGAGATATTGGAATAACACGCCTTGCAGATATAACTGATATGGATGTTCTAGGGATACCGAATTATTCAGCTGTTTTACCTGGTACCGAGGATTATATTTGGGTTTATAGTGGAAAGGGTCCTACTAAATTGGATGCAAAGGCAAGCGCATTGATGGAAAGTATTGAAAGATATAGTTCCCTGCCATCTAATAATCAAAAAAAGATGATTCAAGGATCTTTTAAAGACGTTTCAAAAATGTCAAAGACATTATTTCCTACTAATGTGGTTGAACCAACGTTATTTGAATACGATGAAGAGATGATTATGGATTTCCTACACGGTTACGATTTGATACAAAATGAGCAGATTCTAACCCCTGCGCCCCTCGCATTATTTAGGTACACTCCAAAACCCCCGGCAGTTAATCCATTTGCATATCATCATACCAATGGTCTTGCATCAGGGAACGTGTTAGAGGAAGCGATTTGTCATTCACTATGTGAAGTTATTGAAAGAGATGCCACGAGTCTGGCGGAATTAAATTCAAGTGCATTACCATATAGTATTCTAAGATCAATAACAAAATATTTGTCAGACAATGGAATACAAATAAATCCTGTAGATAGTAAAGAATTCGTAGATAATGATTTCAATTATCCCGATGTTGATATTTCAAATATTGATTTTAAACCTGTCGCAGACCTGGCAAGAAAATTTAATGATGCAAATATACCACTTATAATTAAGGACATAACGTCGCCTATTGGAGTACCAACATTTAATGCAAGTAGTATTGAATGGATTACCGAGGATTATGGATATCTTGCAGAAGGTCATGGAACCCATCCTGATGCAAGAATAGCTTTGTTGAGAGCAATCACCGAAGTTTCACAAACTCGTGCCGTAAATATTCAAGGCGCTAGAGATGATCTCCGAAAAATCTCATATGGCAACAGCAATAGTGATGAAAAAAAGACGTGGCAATTCATGAAATCAAAAAATTCTGTTCAATTCTCAGAAATAAAATCTTATGTTTATGATGACATTTTAGATGATATTAAATTTATACTTTCAAGGTTAACCTCAAATGGCTTGAACCAGGTAATAGTAGTTGATCTTACAAATCCTAAAATTATGATCCCTGTTGTAAGAACAATAGTACCGGGGCTTGAAACATTCAAGATAACCAAAGCTGTCATTGGAAAAAGAGGCAGAGAATCGTACAGGATATGAATCAACCAATAGTATTTCTCGGGCCTACTCTAAGTAGAGAGGTGGCAATTAAGATATTAGATGCAGACTATCGAGAACCTGCAAAGAAAGGTGATTTTTTGAGATTATCGCAGGCAACTGATGAAAGAAAATCTGTAGGATTTATAGATGGAGTATTCTTGCACGATTATCCGCCATCGCCTATTGAAGTTTATTATCTTGCCACAAGAAAAAACATTGAACTAATTGGCGCGTCCAGTCTAGGTGCATTAAGGGCAGTGGAATTAGAAAAATTTGGAATGAAAGGAATCGGCAAGATTTTTCAATTGTACAAGAATGGTATCATAAATGCTGATGATGAAGTAGCAGTTACCTTTGTCCGAGATAAAAACATCCTCCAATCGGAGGCCATGATTGACATCAGGTTCAATCTTTTTTTGGCCTATAAAAAGGGAATTATCCGCAGAGAGTCCAAAATAATGCTTGCAAAGGTCGCAAAGAATATTTACTTTCCATACCGAAACTATGAAGATATCATAAAGCTGACCCAACAGCGATTTCCATCAATTCATGACGAACTTGAAAAGTTTAGATCTTATATTATGAAAAATAGAGACAGTCTAAAAGGTCGTGACGCCATAAAACTCTTGAAATATCTGAAAACTACAACGGAATAAATATGTAAAATAAGTTGGTTTGCAGGAAAATAGATATGGCTATTCTGCTGAGAGATCCCAGAAATTCGCATCCTTAAATTCTTCGATGGGCTTTCCTAATTTTTTCCATTCTTTAAATGATCTTGAGTATAATCTAATTTTTTTAACTCCGCCCATCCTAAGTGCATAGTATGCAAGTCCTGACAGAGTTCCAACACTTCCACAATATGTGATAACCTCGTCATCTGCTGAAATCCCTCTATTTTCCATAAATCTCTTGATTTCTTGAGGTTCCCTTAATATAGAATCAGCTGTTCCTAACATTGTATACGGTAAATTAGTAGCTCCTGGAATATGTTCGCTCAAAAAATTTAGGCGTTCTCTTGAGTCCACTAAAATCTTATTTTGCTCACTTTTTGCTTTCTCTACCTCATCGTAATTAGCAAAGATATCGTCATTTACTTTGAGTGAATGCTTAGCGGGTGCAAATACATTAACTTTTTTTTCTGTTTCAAATCCATAACTTTTCCATTTGGTAAAAGTTGTTTCGAGTAAGGATGTGTTTGAATGCCCTACATACTGAAATGTCCATGCAACTCTCGCAGCAAGAGCGCCAAAAGTATCATCATAAACTACAACCGGAGTCTTATCGGAAATTCCCAAATGTTCTAAAAGCTGAACGATTCTTTCTGGAGAATCATTTTCAAGCACCTTTGCAAGTGGAAGAGATACTGACGTTTTGATATGTTCTCTTCTGTATTCATCCTCTTTCCTGACATCTACGACTCTTACTGAATTTTTCCTAATCAAAGTTCTAAGAATATCTGAACTTGTTACAACATCATGTGCGTTGCTGAGCTCATGATCCCTTGATAAAATATTTTTAGTTTTTTTTTCCTTAGTATTGTATTTCAAGCTGCACATTCTCCTTTTGCTGTTTTTGCACTAAATTTTATATCGTTACCATAATCCATATAGGCTTTTGGATCCTCTTCGGCACTCGGTAATGAAATTGTCGACATCAAAACTGTTTTTATATCGTCCAAATTCCTTACTTGACCATTGACATTAACTGCACCATTAATCAATTTACCTATCCACACCGAAAGCGATTCGTTTTCACTTCGTTCTTTTCTGTATATTTCAATTATTTTTGTCAAGGTAGGTATGACTCGTTTAGCCGGCACACGCATTACCGTTCTACCCAACAGCCCATCTTCCCCATCTCTTCCTCCAAACATCATCGTATAAGTCGGAGTCATGGTTCCTCCTATTCTTGATGCTCCGCCATAAAATCCAATAGTTGCAATCTCATGCTGTCCACATGAATTTGGACATCCACTTATCTTGATTGTTGAATCCCTTAGATCATCCGCTGTATCCAATCCGAGTTCTATGAATTTCGATTGTATTTCTTTTGCGAGTCTGTGAGAATTGGTGATTGCTAGATTACATGAAGTAGTACCAGAACATCCAACTGCTGACGACATTGTTAGTGCCCCGGGATTTGCAAGTCCAATTTTGGCAAGATCGTTGTAAAATTCCGGCAAGTCTTTGGCTTTAATGAACCGGATTGCAAAATTTTGATTCGGAGTATTTCTTGCACAACCTTCACCAGAGTAATCACGAATAGTCTTTGCAAGGGACCGAAGCTGACTGGCCGTTATATCCCCCGCGCCCAAAGTAATAAAGACAACAAAGTAACCATTTTGCTTCTGCGAGAGCACATTTGTATGAAGCCATCTTTTATACGGGTCGCTATTAACGTCCACTTTTTCATTAATTAGTGGTAATTTCTTACCATTGGGTAATTGCCTTATATTCTGCGGTTCCGTTTCAACTTTGTATCTACCTAGCGTTTCAAGTGAAACCGTCATCTCCACATTTGACCTTTCTTTAATCACCAATTTCTGGAATTTTTCCCAACCCATTTCATTTACGAGGTATCTCATTCTATTTCTAGCCATATTTTCGCGATTGCCAAGTCTATCAAATAGCCTAATCACAGCCATACATGTAGATACTAGTCTAACTTCCGAAGTAAATTCTTCCAATTGGTGTCCTATAAATGACGCCGCACCAAGACCTCCTCCCAAGTAAATCTTGAATCCACTGCTTCCATCCTTTTTTGCGGGAATCAAACCGATATCTGCGATCCTAACTAAACCATGCTGAGAGCAACATGCAAAGTTGATTTTGAATTTTCTTGGCAAATTCTGGCATACTGGATTTCTGAGAAAGAATCGGGCAATTGCTTTTGCATAAGGAGTTGAATCAAATTCTTCGTCCGGACAGATACCCGCAAAATGGCTACACATGACATTCCTGACTGTGTTTCCACAGGCCTCTCTTGTCGTGAGTCCTACTTCAACGAGACCACGCATTACCTCGCTTACATCTTCAAGTTGTACCCAGTGAAGCTGAATGTTTTGACGAGTCGAAACATGAGCAGAACCTATTGAAAAAGCTTCTGACAGCGACGCAATCTTCTCTAATTGTTCCGGAGTCATTTCGCCGCTAGGTACCTTGATTCTGACCATGCTATAGTTCTGCTGGAGACGAGATCCATACGCTCCGTGTTGAAGTCGAAAACGGCGAAAATCATCTTCGCTTATCTTTCCCTTTCTAAAAAGTTTCACATTTTGACCAAAAGTCTCAGTTTCTTCCTCTTTTCCCCACTTGGGGTTGGATTTCGGAGAAAATTGCTTTTTATCAGGATAATTTAGAACTTCTCTTTTCAATACTATTTTAATTTCTTTTTCAAAACCATATATTTTTTATGGATATAACTATTTTTGGCACTCTAGACGCATTAAACGGTAATTTACTCCGTTTTAAATATCCTCAACCAAACGACAAATTCAGTGTCCAAAATAATTACGCGATTGGAGAGAATGGATGGGGAGAGATTTGAACTCTCGACCACCTGTGTGTGAGACAGGTATCATAACCAGCCTAGACCACCCATCCCAAATTTTATTAATATTTTCCCAATTAATATCTTGATAAATTTCATGTGTAAACAAGTTAATCCATGGATTCAGTTTAGAAAAAATAAAACTCGGTTAAGATTTCTAAAATGGAGTTAATTTGGGAATCGAAATAC
>JALYLJ010000201.1 GCA_030774295.1 Thermoproteota archaeon | reverse complement strand
GTAAAGAATGAATATGAAAAAATAGGCTCCATGGGCACCACGACTAACAACAACCAATTTGTCTGCCTCAACATCCTTACATCTCCGGCTAACGGCGATGACAATGCATTCGGAGATACTGTATTCGGACAGAGTATACCTTAGCCTTAGTAAATAACAGGTAACGATACATCGTTACCAACTACACCTTTTTTCTTTAGATAATAACTGATAGAAACAGGAGTAATTAATTTCAAGCCTATTATTTACTTGAATCGTATTAAATATTGACGATATTGCCTATTTTGATATACCTTGCAATTCTCAATAAAAAAAATCTGGACTGCTATTGATCTCAGTGAATTTAATAATCTGGTGTGCCTGCTTGTTGTCCAGATGTTGACGGGGGGGTTGATGAACTTCCTCCTGACGACTGGTTTCCGGTTTGGTTACCAGTTTGATTTCCTGCTTGTGTAGCATTACCCTGAGCAAATACAGATGTCAACTGCATTGCTATTAGACCGCTTGTCATTGTGCAAAGTGCTAGTGCTAAAACTAGTGCGAATGTCTTATTTGTCATGTACAAGTTCGTAGTTTTTAATATTTATTAGGAAGTTAAATTTGAATCGGTAACTTAGTTAAGCCAAGTTATTATATTTCCTCGCCACACGTTGATAGGCTTTGTGACCATCATGCAAAAGAAACTGGTGGGATCTCCTGTCTGATTCTATCTCACACCAGTTAAACTAATTTATAATTTATTGTGCATATGAAATTAGCGTCCTTTAACACCATGCTGGTGGGAGATTGATTTTGTCAGAAAACTACGATTCATCCGACCAGTTCTGACTATTCTATTCTGTTAAGAGAACAGTTATTGCGTAAAGTCTAGTGCTCTTACATCTGCTGTATACTGTTCAAGTAACCCAGGTATAAGTTCAGGATTACCTATTGCTGCGTCCAATACATCCTTTTCAAATTGATTTGTCAGTTTTTTGAATTCTGAACAACTTCCACAAGTCCTAGGTGCATACACTTGCTGAGTGCTTATTGTTACCATTCAAATAATAGTTACTGAGGTTAGTATTGCCAATACTGAGTAAAGTGGCTTCATTAAAAGAGTTAAGAATCGGTCAATAATAAGGCCTATCATTTATACTGATTGTAATACAAAAAATATGGAGGGTCATTCAGGTTATGGAGATTAGTTATTGTCGGAATAACGCCATGACATCATCGCTGTAGTCATCAAGCAACGTTTGTATTTTGTCTGGTTCAGGCGGGTTTATGGATGCTGCATCTATTACTGCCTTTTCAAATTCATTTGTTAGTTTCTTAAATTCTGAACAACCCCACACATTCTAGGTGCATACACTTGCTGAGCACTCATTGTTACTATTGTGACAATAGTTACTGAGGCTAGTATTGCCATTACGATATAGATGGACTTCATGTTTCTCTTAGAAAGGAATATCTATTAAGTCGTCTTTATCTGGTAGAATCAATATAACAAGGACTTTCCGCTATCTCATCGTGTTTTTGAACTTGCTTGCATTTCTTTTCTGTTTCAAAACAATGATGGCTGTCGCCTACTTGATCATAACAAAAACTTTTACTAGCAGTCACAAAAAGACTATTGGCCACTGTTAAAGATAGTAGCAAAATCACACCTAATAACAGAGAACTGATCACGTATAACATATCATTACCTTATCTTATACCCGATATTAACCTTGGTATTTAAATTTCCAAGGCACGTTTCACCAGTTTTAACTTTTTTATAATTTATTGACGAACTCATCCAAAAGTTCATTTAAAAAAAATTCTATTTTACTTTGGGTCGCAATATGATAGGGCTAATTTGAATTGATCTGGGCTGCCATACATTCCCTTTTGCTCGAAGCCTACAATTTTACCTCTGCATTCGGAATACCCCTTCATCGTTCCTTCAGTAAATGCTATTCCGGTATACATTAACAAAACTACTGCAATAAAGATTGCTGCAGATACAAGTAAGATCGAAGATGTTTTTGGTCCAACGTGCTTTGATGTTGTTATTAAACCTGTCTTTTTGATCGGAGCCTCTAATAAAATGCTCATAATCGCACTTCCTTTCGCATTAGTTTTTTGTTCATACACTAGGTATTGCTAAACGGATACTTTAAGTCCAGTAAGGTTTGCTTTTTACTAATACCAATCACTTATTATAACTAATACTAGAGTCAACTGGTTCCGTTTTAAATTTTACCGGTCCCTCCCTTTAACGACCACTGCGTGTTAAATCAATCATTAGGCGAATTGATTGTATGATTGTAGATCAACTATTACAACAAGAAATTAAAGATAGTGAACTTTGGCTTTCTCGTGAAAAAGACGAATCTACTTACAAACGAGATCTTATAAAAAGGATTGAATTGATAAATTGGGTTCTTCAAAATATGAAAAATCCTAACGTTGAAATTTGCAGTCTTAT
>JALYLJ010000200.1 GCA_030774295.1 Thermoproteota archaeon | reverse complement strand
TGTGCTCTACAGAATATTTTTTCCCTCCGATGCCCAGTATTACCATACATGAGAGGATAAATCCACTTTTTTTGGCCATCCTGCATGCCTCAATAATACTTTTTGCAGTGGCCACCAAGCTAAATATTTTCAGAACTATATCAACTACATTTTCTATGCCAACGTAAAACATAATCAGACCTCGATTGTTAAGCAGGTTAAGCTCATCGGAACTTTTTTGAAGAAGATTTTTTGGCATTGCATAACATGAAATTCTCTTTAGGTTTGGAAATTTTCCTTTGAGATAATCCAATATTTGGATTATTCTTGATGTAGAGAGGTTTAAAGCGTCTCCATCCGCTAAAAAGATCTTTTCAGTTTGCGGATACGATTTCGAAACAAGATCTATTTCTTTCTTAATTTCTTCCCATGGCCTCTCAGAATATTCTTTAGTTCTATACATATTACAAAATGAACACTTGTTAAATGAGCATCCTAGGGTAATCTGGAAAATAACCGAATTAGCTTCAGAGGGTGGTCTGTATAGAGGATAATCATATCCCAATTCAATCATGACAGATATGATACCATAATACAATTTAACTTATATGGAAAAATTACTTCAAGTTCATTTAATTCCAGTCAGGTATTGTAAAGACTAGATTTATTATTACGTTTCAGTTACATATTATTTCCTCAAATCTGAAATGAAGAACATTGAAATTGTTAAAATATTGCGTGAAATCTCATATCTGATCCAGATAACTGAGGATGATCCCAATACTATCTTCAAAGTAAGAGCGTATGAAAAGGCTGCTGACATGATAGAAGGTTTGTCCACTAGTGTTGTAGAGATATATAATAAAAATGGAAATAAGGGCCTTCGAGATTTACCATCAATAGGGAGTGCTATTTCCTCAAAAATAGAGGAGCTAATCAAGTCAAACAAAATTGCTTACCATGAGGAATTAAGAAAGAAAATGCCAATCAGAGTTTCTGATTTTATTAACATGAAAGGAATAGGTCCAAAGACGGTAAAAATATTGTATGGCCAATTGAAAATCAAGAATTTATCAGAGCTCCAGATAGCAGCATCAGAAGGAAAAATTGCCAAACTAAAAGGCTTTTCAAAAACCAAAGAAGAAAAAATACTCAAGACAATTCAATTATCAAAAATAGAGAATAGCAGGTATTTATTGGGAGATATTTTTCCACTGATTAAAAAAATTGAAAGCCGGTTGACAGGCCAGGATAATGTGATTCATTGCGCGGTCGTAGGATCCTTCAGAAGGATGAAAGAAACCATTGGAGATATTGATATCGTAGTATCAACAGATGAACCAGAAAAAGTAATCAACTTTTTTGTAAAGATGTCTGAAGTTGAAGAAATTAAAGGTCAAGGCAAGACAAAAGCATTCGTTGAACTTCGGAACGGAAAAGATGTGGATTTGCTAGTCGTTCCAGAAGAAAGTTTCGGATCTGCTTGCCAATATTTTACTGGCAATAAGGAACATAATATTTCTCTGCGTAACCTGGCAATTTCAATGGGTCTTCATCTCAATGAATGGGGATTATTTGATAAAAAAAGAAAGAAAATTGCTGGTACTAATGAAATGGAAATTTATCAAAACCTCCACCTTCAATATATTCCACCTGAACTGAGGGAAAATCTTGGCGAAATTCAATTCTTTTCTAAGGATCAGAACCATAAATTAGACCTAATAGATTACGGGGATCTGAAAGGAGACCTTCACACACATTCTGATAATACTGACGGTACTATGTCGATAAAAGATATGGCAATACACGCAAGACAAAAATTTGGACTAGATTACATCGCAATTGCCGATCACACAAAGAGTCTTCGATTGGCTAATGGTTTGAACGAGAACCAACTGTTAAATCAAATCAATAAAATACAAGAAATAAACGATGTTATAAACGAAGATTTAACTGGTACCAAGTTTAAGATCTTGAGTTCTGCCGAAGTTGACATTCTCAAAGATGGTGCCCTTGATATGCCAAATAATATACTCGATAAGCTGGATGTTGTTGGAGCATCTATACATTCAAATTTTTCCCTGTCAAAGGAGATTCAAACTGAAAGGCTCATCAAGGCGGCAAAAAACCCAAGCGTGGATATGATATTTCATCCTACGGGCAGATTGATAAACAAAAGGGAAGGATATTCTATAGATATTGAAAAGTTAATTGATACTGCATGTGAGACTAGAACTATTCTGGAAATCAACTCTAATTATAATAGATTAGATTTGAGGGATGAACATATCCGTTTGGCAGTAAACAATGGCGTGAAACTTGCTATAAATTCTGATGCTCACCATCCCGTCCATTTTGCCTACCTATTATTTGGCATAGGTCAGGCAAGAAGGGGATGGGCAAAAAAGATTGATGTTATCAATTCATCAAATGTTGATGACCTGTTGAAACGACTTAAATAAGTTATACAAGATCCATGTAACTGGATTTAAAAAAAGGAATTGTTATTTTTCTGCAACTTTGGAGATTCTTTCAAGGGCCTGATTAGTACCTTCAAGAATATGCTTTTGAACCATTTTTGAAAAAACACCCATAACACCTGACAATCTAATGCCCCATTCTACATTGACCGTACTTGCGTCTTGGCCGTCCGGATTCAATAAAACTACTTTCTTTCCTTTGAGCGGTCCGTCTATAATGTCAGTGGTTATGGATTTCATGGGCTTAATTGTGACTGTTTCTTTACATGTTGAATTTCTGAAAGCAATTACAACTTCTCTTTCAACTACTTTTTCCGTCTTGCTTAAATTTCTAATCGATTTAGTGCCATGCCAAAATTCTGGTTCCCTGTCAACATCTGATAGTATTTTCCAAACCACGGAAACGGGCGAATTAATTTTTCTAGCTGTGTGGAAAGTAACCATAATTTGATTGCAAGGTAATCCAATATATGAATATGTCAGTTCTTGTCGTATTATTTCAGTATGGCACTTAATGGCGCTAAAATTAATCTATGTTATTATTTCTCGAAAATAAGGTTAATAGACATTAGTTACTTTGTAATGGTGCCAGTTTTTGTCAATGAATTGGGATGATCACGAAAACTTATCAAGATAAAACTGTAATATAGAAAGCGATTGACTAGAAAACAATTGAAAATTAGAAACAGAGTAATATTGAATAAAGGCTGTATAATGTCCATAGTTGTTATTTGTGCTATTTCACTGTTGAACAATAATGAAACATTTGGGCAAAATTCAAGTGAAGCGGGAGGTCCAGTTGCTGCAAGTAATCAGAGTCAAATTGTACTGTCAAAAGTTGCTACAGGTAATACGATTATCACGAATAAAACCGTCTTTGTAGGAGGATTTGATACGGATTATAGTATTACTGGTACTCCAACGAATTTCAAATATTCTGAAGACCTTATAATTTCGTCAATAGTTGAAGACTTTACAAAGTCTCCTACTGTTGGATACGTGATGGTTTCAAAATCAATGTCAAATTCTTCGGATATGACGGGAATAACAAATCCTTTTGCTAGTAATGAGCAGATTAAACAAAAAATACAAGGCTTACTAAGCAAGTCCATTGATGATGCTACCAATTCCGATACAGATCTTGTTGAGGTGCAGTGTTCTTT
>JALYLJ010000199.1 GCA_030774295.1 Thermoproteota archaeon | reverse complement strand
GTTAAGTCCAAAAAAACTATAGAGTATCATTGACAAGACAAGTTGAGAACCTCTCGAACCAATTATGTTAATAGCGTACTTTGAGTATAGCTTTCTACTCAAAAGCTCATAAGAGGACATCATCCAGAAGGCCATCCCCAGCACAAACAATCCTAGTATCCAATTAAAGAGAGATGCAATTATTGCGCAAATCGTTGCTGAAATTAGGATAACTTGATTTGCCTGTATGTCAATTTGCTTGTGACCCTGCGGAATTAGAGTGGTTACTGCAGTATTAAGTCCAAGTAACGATACGCTAGAGGACAGGGAGGCAATGGCTATCACATAATTTATTTGTCCATATTCGTGAACTTCCTGGAACATAGCAAGTAACAACCAGAATATTCCTGTGAAAGTTGCCCCAACAAAATTACCTAAAGTAATATAGATTAGTCCTTCATGATGACGAACTGATTTGAATATCTTGATTCATCTCCAGTAATCGAAATTAATTAGCGATATAAATTTGATGATTGTAGGAGAATTCATGGGGACCATTCAAATCATACTTTATTTTCTATGGATTTTGAAATCATATTAAACCAGGCCCTTGTTTCACTTTTAACCATGTAGCAGCTAATTCCAGATAGGAATGCAAGCAATAATTTCCTTTCTTCCTCCAGCAATTCTAATGCGGTTTTTCCGTTTATAGCAATATATTTCAGTAACTCAGCATAGGGCGGGAAAATAAACGCATCGTCACTATTTTCAACAGCAAGATCAAGAGCGGTATCAGTATCCAGTTGAATAAACTCATTACCTTCCCTCTTTAGAAAATACAGACTATCCACTCGAGTATCTTTCTTTATGATGGCATCTTGCAAAATTGTGTTTATACTATATTTTGGTGGTCTAACTATTGATTGACCAATTGTATTAATAGTAAAGATGGGGACATTTAGCTTGGCTAACTTGTGCATAAAGGATCTACCTGATTTTGAATGAACCAAGCTTCGTACCCTCATACTGCGATCAGTGTCACGCGTATTAGAAACACTCACAGCAGTTTTAAAAGTGTGTGAACTTATAGTCATTGGTTTAGGAAAACACATCGCTTGATTAGGCAATTTAATTATAGTCATATCGTCGGATAAAAATGAGAATCCATTTTTCACACATTTTAAAACTGTCGTGGTTTTTCCGGTGTCCGGAGGTGCCGACATGAGTAGTCCGAATTCATTCTTGTCCAGACATGCAGAGTGTAGTAGTATAAATCCTCTTGAAATGAAAAGGAAGCGAAGTAATGGTTCTACCAGGTTTACATAGAGCACATGTTTGGACTTTGATATCAATTTGTTAATAGTTACTTCAATTTTCTCTCCAAAATTGATACTGAATTGAGCACCTAATGACCCTAAATGTTCTGTATAGAGGATCTTATGCGAATTTGCAGATCTATCTTCTATTATCTTTCTAGAAAATCTCAGTCCTCCGGAGAGAGAGTCCAAAGTTCTAACAGCCAAATCAGGGTTCTCAAATACTTCTGATTTAAAGTATTCCAGCTCATACAGAACTACATCCGATTGAACTTTTATTATGTCATGAATATTGTAGTAATACAACTGAATTTAAATAGATATATCAATCTAGGACACTATATTAAAGTTATAGTTATAGTTTTGAGTTATTGCATCACATCTCGGGTCCATAATGAAAATCCGAAAATCTTTGAATTTGTTTTTTTTAATCCATGATATACTTATTTCAAAATCTTCAAGTTAATTGTCATAGAAAAATTGATAATTATTAAGAAAGATAGTTATGTTTGTATACTAAAAAAGAGTCTTATGTTCAATACTATTAAAACCTAATCTAGGTAGAAATTATGCTTTTGTATTAATATCTTGTTTTCAAGTATCAAAACGTGTATTCTGTAAAAAAACTAGTTACTAGACATAAAATTACGTCTTACCCAGTATCCAAGCCTTTCATTGTCTTGTTAGTATTCATGATAACTTATGATATTTTGGCGGTGACACTTTTCAAATGAAGAGAATTTCGAATTCAAAGCCTTTGCTAGTATCAGCAATATTAGCTATACTGTTTTCATTTAATCTGTCAATTCCTCAGCTAATACAAAACTCAGAAGGATTCCCATTTACTTACGTATCTGAAAGTGCCGCGAAAAGTAATCCCTTTTACAAATCGGCTGCAGACCAAGTTATTTACGATTATTTTCCCACTACTGAAAAGAAAGATCCGAATTCCAATACTAATCAGATGATTAATCAGCTTATTGATAGTCTGATTCAAGAAAAGGTTGCAAGGCCCGAGATATGTGGAGACGGCCAGGATAATGATGGAAACGGACAGATTGATGAAAATTGTAATGTAGGTGATGTCCCACAGGGCGACGACAACAATCAATCTCCTCCAGTAGTTCCTGAACAGGAGATATGTGGAGATGGCCAGGATAATGATGGAAACGGACAGATTGATGAAAATTGTAATGTAGGTAATATCCTGAAGACAGATAGCATTTCCAGCGATAATGGTGTGTCACAAGTCAACAGCAAGTCAGCAGATGAAAAAAAAAGCTTTGACAAATTTGGCGTAGTGAAAATTTATCCAACAAAGAAAGGGGGAGAACAATGGTATATCAAGTCCAATCCTAACTCTGACCCAAGGTTTTCGCCTCAAACTACAATGACAAAAAATTCTGATGGTTCGTTTAAGATAAAATCAACCAAAGTAAGAATGGGGGTATTTACTTCTTCAGGTTTTCATCCTGAAAACATCAAGACATTAAACCACAATAAAATCGCCTTAGCTGGATATATGCAATCTCCGAATGATTGGAAAAATGTAGAGATAACAGGATATGTAAAGCTTAACAGCGGCAATAACGACAATTTTGTATGGTATGCGAGAGGAGGAAGACATACGGGATTCGGGTCTCCTGAAGGTTGTGAAGGTGTAGCTTACAAGGGCGGCTTGTTTTATAGTGGTGCTACCAGATGGGAAAAGGAACAATGGCATTCTGGAGGCTATGTTTTTGGGGAATTTGGAAAAAATATTGGACCTATTAAAGGCAAATGGGTTGGATTTAAGGTAATAATGTATAACGTCGTCCAAGATCACAAGACGATGGTAAAACTGGAGCTTTGGGTGGATAAAAATAACAATAATAACTGGATAAAGGCGGCTGAAAAAACCGACAAGGGAGGCTGGGGAAATTCTGGACGAGAATGTGGAGGCAAAGCTGATCAAATAATTACATGGGGCGGACCAATCGCAGCATTCAGGTGGGATGGTGCGACAAATGTGGATATCAAGAAATTTAGTGTAAGAGAAATTGCATCTCTCAGCTAAGTTAATTCTTTTTGTCAAAATCATCATGCTTTTTGTGATAACAAAATTAATAAGAAAAACAAACTCTATATTTAGTGAAGTATGTTTAATGAACTTATTATCTAGATCAAGATTTACTGTGGTTGGTGTCAATGAATGACTTTACAAGAACAAACTTCAAGATATTCAGAGGTTGAAAAAAGTAAATGGCTCGCAAGAGTACTGATGGTCATTGCTGTTGGATGTGTCCTAGCAGCTAAAATTTATTTCACAATTTCACTTGTGGATCCATTAGTAGGTATCTACAGTTTACTCACTAGCTTTGTTTTACTAAGCATTTTAATTCTTTCCTACTTTAAGTACAAAGATCCATACCTAAACGCTAGAAATATTGATGTGTCAAATGGTCCTCTAATAAGTATAGTAGTACCTGCAAAAAATGAAGAAAAAAATATACGAAATTGCGTTCAATCCTGTCTGAATGAAACATATGAACGAAAGGAAATAATCATTGTTAATGATGGTAGCACAGACAGAACTGGTGAAATTCTCGATGAAATGCGCAAGGAAAACAGAACAGAGAGTTTTCGTATATTGCATTTATCAAAGAGTGTTGGAAAGAAAAAGGCCGTAGAAGCTGCAAGCGAGATAGCGCGCGGAGAAATATATGCCTTTATGGATAGTGATTGTGATATGGCTTCCGACGCAGTCGAAAAGGCTGCGAAAATTTTTAATAACGATAGAAAATTAGGTGCCTTAACTTGTCATGGAAGGGTCAGGGATGCACAACGTGGCAATACAATAGAAAAATTTCAACAGGTCTATATAGATATATCATGTAGATCAATTAAAGCAGCAGAGAGTTCCTTCCGATCAGTAACTTGCTGTTCTGGGTCACTCAGTTTTTACAGAAGAGTTGCAATTCAGGACTTTATTCACGAGTGGGCCAATGATATATTTTTGGGAATAGATTTTAAATTTTGTACTGATAGAAGAATGACGGCACATGTATTGGGTACTCGTTCAAAACATGATATCTCTTTAGAAAAAAAGCAAAATGAGCATATGCCAATCTTGCAAACCGGCGCTGATGACATCGAGACAATGAAAAAGTCTTTTGACCCGGATACAGAAATTTCCAATAGGCCAATAAAATGGAATGTGGAATATTCCAACAGCATAAGGGTAAATGTCGGAGTGCCCAAGACGTTCGGATCACTAGCAAGACAACAAATACGTTGGAAGAAGAGCTTTATTCGCAGTCTATTTGCAACAGGTGGAATATTTTGGAAAAGACCTTCTTTTATTGCACTTTTATACTACATTCAAATAGCAATGAAGCTTATTAGGCCATACATTCTTTTTTACACAATTGCAATTTTACCAATAAAAGGTGACTTTACTTCAATCTTGTTTTGGATTGCCGGTGTAATGTTTACAGGGATGATTTATTCTGTAGAATACAGACTTAGAAATCCGCATGATGGACTTTGGTTATACAGACCGGCCTTTACGTTCATTACTACGTTTGTATACACCTGGCTCTTGATATATTCGGCAATCACCTTAAGAAACAGGACCTGGAGATAACCACAAAATATGAGTTTATTGCAGATAGAGAAGTACTGTTTTGAGTGATTTCTAAATGCGATACATTAGCGTGATTTTTGTTACCTTCATGATGATAGTAGGGTTTTCAGTAATTATGATGAAATTCACAGGATATTGGCCATGCAAGATTGGTGAAGCCTTTGAAATAAAAGATGTTAGCTGCAAAAAAAACATCCAAGAAAATGTGGATATCATACTTAATTCAAGTCATATTTCATTACCTTTCCATTTTCCACTACTATCTCTTCAAAATATCTGACTACAGTAATTTCAGATATTACTGGCGTTTTGAGTTTCTTGCCATTCACCATGTCCAAAATCATTGCAGGAAAATTCGCACCGGCCAAAGTAGTAAAAATAGTACCACCACCTAATCGAGGATTAACCTCCACTACTTTGAGAATACCTTCTTTTGTTTCTTTCATCTGAATGCAACAAGGCCCTATTATCTTTAGGTATTTTGCAATAGACTTGCATGTCTCTGAAATCGACTCATCCATAACAATTTTACCCATTGTGGAAATTCCAGCTTTTGTTTGTAGTCTAATTCTTGGAACGGCAATAATCGGTTCACCATCCAAATCCGACAGTACATCGATAGTGTATTCGGTACCTGGCAAATATTCTTGAAAAATCAAATCATCATTTTTTGATTGGATGTATTTTAGATCATCCTCGTTGTCTATTTTTACTATTCCTTTGCTTCCTTTACCGTATCTTGGTTTTGCAATTAGCGGAAATTCTCTTATTTTATCAGGGTAAGCCGTTGTGAAAGGTAATGCAAACTTTTGTGAGAGAAAAGTAAAAGTCTCCATTTTGTCCCTGCATTTTTCCATGACTTCTTCGTCGCTTACAACAGCCAATGCTCCGCGCTCCAATAATTTTCCTTTATTTTTACTAAAATGATATATGTCATAGCCTGAGGATGGCATCAGAATACCAATATTGTGCTTTGCAATTATTTCAAAAAGTCTAGTCGTGTATGATTGGTTATCTATTTCTGGTAACACTTCATGCGCATCAGACAAATAAAAACCTGCGGAGATAGGGTTTGTGTCTGAACTTATTATTTTTACAGGATAATTTACCATTTTTAGAGATTTTATTGTATTAATTGCGGCCGGTGCGGAAGCACCTGGAA
>JALYLJ010000198.1 GCA_030774295.1 Thermoproteota archaeon | reverse complement strand
CCCTTTTGTTAATAATCCAACCATTATCCATTAGAAACGTTTAAAGCTTAGTCTTAGCCAATACAAGCGAGTCTGTTTATCGAACTACTACCGTTACTAGAACCACCGAACCCGATATAAAATTTAGAATGTTTCAATATATTTCTTGTAAATATTATTAAATTATATTATGTGAGGTTTGTTACTAATTTAAAATATACCACATGCTTCTTTGAAAGGTTAAAGTAATTAGGTTTACTATTTGAGTTGCTTTATCAAAGAATGATGTAAAGAAAAATTGCTTCCCAAAGATACAGAAATTATCAATATTCAAAACAAAAAATAAAAAGAAGGGATAGAATTATGGGAGTATCACTAGTTGTCCTGTCATTACAGGTTGATGATATTTGCAGTAATAGGTAAATACTCCACTTTGGTCGGCTGTAAATGTCGCGTTTCCACTTTCAGCGTAACCAAGGTCAATATCCACTTTATATGGATCTCCTATAGTAAATGAGTGTCTTTCTGTTTTGACATCGTCCACATTATGGAAATGCACAGTGACCTTGTCTCCCTTATTTGCAACAATCGTTGGCAGAGAATAATAATCTCCTGCGATCTTAAGTTTCTCTTGAACAACGTTTGCAATTTCTGACGTGAATATGTGGATGGTCTTTTCCCCTGGAGTCGACATTGGAGGTATTTTTCCTGATGATCCCGTAACGTTACTCATATTTTTCATTTCTGCTTTTGCTGAGGTCTCGTTTTCATTCTGTGCGTATGTTTGAGTAGCCAATTTCGGTCCCGTCACTGTAAGTAATGAAAGACCCATTATCAATGCCATTAGTAAAGTAAACATCCCCATCATTATTGGTTTCATAAGTATCTCCATAATCATACCATCACATATTTAAGAGATCCTAATATCTCACTGTATAATCTAGAAATACCTAATGTCTAGTTACTATTAGAATAATTAATAGATTCTGGATCTAGAAACACATCAAGGTAGATTTATTTTAGACACGGTTCGATGGCATAATTGCAACTCTATATTGGATGTTCAGGTTGGTCTTATACGTATACAAAGTGTCTAAATTCCACTGCTATTTCTTCAAACGTGCATTTATTAAGTACCACTAATTTGAATAAAGTTTGTATTTCAAAAAGGACTATACACCAATGTATTGAATCCCACCGAAGCCGCTAAGAAAAGGTTAATAAAAAAGACTATACACATCTCAATAATGTCATCACTTGAGCCTTTAAGAGTGGTTGTACGAAAATTGGCAGACACATTTAACAATCCACAGAATAGAGAATCATCTTATTTTGATTTTTATGATAACTCCTTGATAATTCATGGTTTCCCTCCAAATCTTCCAGCCAACAAGGAAGGTTTTAAACAGTTCATTTATCTGCTATGGAAAGCGTTTCCTGATATAAGAATTATGTTTGATGATATCATTATAGAAGGAAAAAAGGTTGCATGCAGATACAACCTAACTGGCACACACAAAGGTGAATTTATGGATCTTCAGCCAACTGATAAACAATTCAGAGTCAATGGTATGACAGTAGTTTCTTTTCATGATACAAAATGCATAGAGCGTTGGAATCTGGTAGATATGATTTCATTGAGGGAACAGTTGAGAACCCAACCCTAAACCCAAATCTTCCTAAATTGAAAAACTGCCTTTGAGAATTGATTTACCTAAAAAAAATGTATTGGGTAGCGTTCTTGAATTAACATGAATTAGCATTATTTTCAAGACATCTAACTTACGCCATTTACCTAGTAGATTCATTTATGCGATTCTTATTTTTACATAACTTTAATGGTCATTAGAACAAAACGCTAAATAGTAGATCAACAGAACCCGTATACATGCGAGGACCGAATCCCACCGAACCCGACCTCGTTATTACCATTATTAGTAACATACTTATACATTATTGAAGATACTTTTTTTCTATCTGGCTTCAGGTAATTTTGCACTTACATCCATTGTCCTTTAGTATCTCTAGCTGTTCATCATATGAATCTACAAACTTTTCCTGAATTGACCGGCCAGTAGCAAATATCTTATTTAAATCGCTTTTGTGTTGATAATTCCTTTTCTTCATTTCGACTACAAGCTCTTCATGCC
>JALYLJ010000197.1 GCA_030774295.1 Thermoproteota archaeon | reverse complement strand
CCGAATGAAAAATCTGCTTGCGTTTCTTTGCTGATAATCTACTAATACTTCGGCCCCATAAAAAAGATAATGTGTAATACTGCCGTTGTGTTAGGTAAGGAGCTTTCAAATTATACCTTTGGTGAGAAACATCCATTTAATTCTCGTAGACTGGATGCCTTTTGGTCAAAAATTACTCAATCACCGGACACTAGCTCTGACAATCTGAAAGTAATTTCCCCTGCCATAGCAGATGAACATACAATATCTTATTTTCATGACAAAGACTATATCAATTTTGTAAAAAAATCTTCAATAGATGGAATAGGATATCTTGACTCCGGTGATACACCCTCCTTCAAGGGAGTATTTGATGCTTCTTTGTATGTAGTGGGATCTACATTATTAGCCCTTGACACTGTAATTAATAATACCGACGGAATTATTCATGCATTTAATCCAATTGGAGGTCTGCATCATGCAAGAAGGAATGCAGCTGGAGGTTTCTGTGTTTTTAATGACATAGGAGTTGCCATAATGTATGCCAGAAAGAAATATGATTTGAGGAAAATACTGTATATTGATATTGATGCTCATCATGGAGATGGCGTGTACTACGAATTTGAACAAGATCCTGATTTGTTCATAGCCGATATTCACGAGGACGGTTCATTCTTATATCCTGGAACAGGATTTGAATCAGAAAATGGTTCAGGAGCTGGAAAGGGTACAAAGCTAAATTTATCACTGCCACCTGGTGCTACTGATAGTGACTTTATTTCGGCATTTATGAAAATTGAAAATTTTATTAATTCTATGAATTTTGAGCTCATAATATTGCAGTGCGGGGCAGACGGCTTATCGGGGGATCCCTTAACACATTTGAAATATACTGAGAAATCACATGAATATGCTGCTCGATTTATGCATAATTTTGCGCATGAGAGATCTCATTGTAGAATTATTGGCCTTGGCGGAGGAGGCTACAACACACAGAATTTGGCGATCGCATGGAACAGGGTCGTTGAAGCATTTGTATCCGACCATCCAGCCTCAAAAAAATAATTCAAGAAATTTCTAAACGGAAATTGTTAAGAAAGATTTTTTATTTAGGAAGAGTAGATTATCTTGATTGATAAAAACAATGTTCAATTTAACTAAATATATGATTCTGTTAGGCTTGGTCTTGTCAGTTTTTGTCCTGTATGCAACAACGGTTTCGACACATTCCTCATTAGCACAAAATAGCCAGGGTATAGTTATCTCATTAGGCAATTCTAGCTTTGTAACCCTAACAAATACTGACGCAAACCAAGTTAGAGTAAATGTGAAATATACAATTGAAGATGAGTCGCTAAAAAATAAAATGATAAACGCAGTAATGGCAGTGTTTGCTCCAAATGGATCACTTCTACGGACTACTTCGTTTCCCAGTGGATTTACCGCAGAGAGTGATGGCGGGGTACAATCACTAAAGACTACTTTCCGAGACATGTCGCTGCAAAGTGTGATAGCCAATATTACATTCACCGACTTGACAAAGTCAAGGGCATTGTCAAACATACTTACCGTCAATCTCGATCTTAAAGATACGCCGCCAACTGTAAGTTCGCTATTGGGGAACAGACCGTCATTACAAAATTAACAATATTGAACCTTTCTAGTGGAGGTATTGGTTAACTTTTCTTCTCTTCTCCTCTAACAGATTACTGCTTTCGGCTCTTTATTTCTTTACTGACTAGTTTAAGCTAAACACTTGCATAATTCTAACTTTTATTTTTTTGATATGAGTCACATATTCTGGAAAATAATGAAAGAATAGTTGCAGCCAGATGTGCCAAAGTACGCTCTTGCATTTGTTGTGGAACAGGAATTGGCGATATTCTAACAAAAATTTTCTACTTGGTCTCGGTTTATGAATCGTAAATTCTAATAAATTAATCAGTCTGTTTAAAATGGATGACTAAAATAATGTAGCTAACCCAGAATATTCAAATAGTAATTCTCCAGAATGGGAACTACATTGTTTGCATATTACATACTTAAATAGTATTTCTCACTATAATTTTACAATGTTATCGGTATCATGTAGAGAAGTGGGCGTCGACTGCGATTATGTAGGAAAGGGCGAAACGGAAAATGAATTAATGGATAATTTGATAGAGCATGCAATAAAGGATCATGGTTATACACGTGAGGACGTGCTAAAACCCGAGATGCAGGAAAAAATCAAAGCACATATACATAAATCATAATACAAAATAGTTACCACCATTGAGTCTTAAATTACCGGTTTGTGGTACTGTTGTTACTGTAAAGAAGAATCTACATTTATTTTCTTCTTTTTATAGTATGGTAAATGGTATCTATTATGATTAAGTATTTTCCTATACGAATATATCTAGTTACGAAGCTTTGGATCCCTGGCTAGAATTATAATGCTCAAAACGACAAATGCTACTTGAAATATTTCTACTACAATTGCGGTTTCACCTATTGATCCCCCTCTACCATTAATTGGATTTCCTGGAAACCTTGTAAT
>JALYLJ010000196.1 GCA_030774295.1 Thermoproteota archaeon | reverse complement strand
TCTTCAATATAACTTATATTAACTCCAAATTTTTTACCATCCGCAAGATGATGCTTTATCTTCTCTCTGAGATGACCTACAAGTACGATAATATCTGTAATTCCGAATTTTTTTAACCATTTTACTTGCAATTCTATGATCGGTGTATTGTTAATTTGGATCATAGGTTTGGGCCTATCTGACGTTAAAGGTCTTAGTCTTTTTCCCAGACCGCCAGCAAGAATAACTGTTATCACTTAATTCTCACTTGCACAAATATTCTATATAAAAGTCATCCTGAATTTAATGGCGGATGTACATGTTATTCTATTCTCGCGAATAAACGTATACACCGTCAAGAAAAACTCTTTGATCCTTGTTTTTTACTCTCGTTGATAATTCTATATTGGCAGCTGTCTGCGAAACATGCTCAAGGTGAGGGCCGGTAATTACAACATCATCACCCTCTACGGCTACTTTTGTTGAATCGCCCATTATCTTTGAAATTCTCGCCTTTCTCTCTCCAAAAAAATTCTCCACGTATACCTTGCCATCTTTAACCTTCACAGTTATCGGAAAGTGCGCAAAGACCACTTTCATTTTATACTTGTATCCGTTCTGGACGCCCTTTATCATATTGTTGATAATGCTTTTCGTGGTTTTCGAAATAGCGAAATCTTTTCTCCTTGTTCCATACGGTTCAATCCTTACTATATTGTTCTCTATTGCTAAAGACGCTGGAAGCTTAGCAAAATCTTTCTTTATAGTGCCCAACTTGCCCTTCACTGATATTGTCCTATCTTCCAAAGTTACAGAAATGCCTTGTGGAATTTCTAACGTCGAAACATATTCTCTAGTAGACATATCCAACTAACACTCCTCCTATTCCCATTTCCTGTGCTTCATGGTGAGTCATGACACCCTTGCTAGTTGAGACTATCAAGATACCCATATTATACGCGGGTAAGAATTGTCTTTCCCAATTCAGGTATTGGTTTTTTCCAACGCTGAATTTTGGAGTTATTATTCCGCATTTGTTTATCTTTGCCAACAACTGAATTTTGAATTTGCCGGCTCTTGAATCATCAATTTGCTCAAATTCTCCAATATATCGATGTTTCTGCATGACTCGTAGTACTTCACTTGAAAATCTAGAAGATGGACTAACTATGCATTCTTTTTTCCTTCTAACTTCGTTGTTATATAGTGTTGTAAAAAGATTTGATAAGATATTTAATGCTGGCAATTCATTCACCTATTTTTCTAATCATATTTCTTGAAACCTAATTTTATTGCTACTTCTCTAAAGCACTGTCTACAAAGCATGATTTTATAAGCCTGGATAAGCCCAGAATAACAACCGCATCGCTTGCACCATCTAGTACCTTTTCCGTGGATACGTTGTTTCCTGCCAGTGATATCATATTCTCTTGGCTTTGGCATTAAATCATTTCAACTCCTAGGTTCTTGAAAAATTCAATTGCTTCTTCCTTTGAAATTCTGTGTTTTTTCCCCATTTTTCTTGGGTTGCTCTTTTTAATTATTCTATATCCGGGCCGCGACAATGAGATACAAACATTCATTCCAAAAATTCCTATATCTGGATTGTATTTTGCCCCCGGAATATCAATGTGTTCACGAATTCCTAAGGAAATATTTCCAAAGTTATCAAATGACGATTCTTTTAATTGGTTATTCTTTGATTCTATTATTCTCTTGGTAAATTCCATAGCCTCATTATTTCTCAAAGTGACTTTGGCCCCAATTGGTTCACCTTTATGGATTCCAAAATCTCTTACGTTATTTTTTGCACCACATTGGGTGGGTTTTCGAGATGTTAATTCTTCTAGAGCGTTTTTGGCTCGTTCTAGTGGTTCACCTGATTTTCCAACCCCGATATTTATTACGACCTTTTCCAAATTGATTTGTTTCATACTGTTTACTGTACTCATATTAAATGCTCACCTGAATTAATGAAGAGTCGGTTCCAATAGCCATGACAATATCAATTGGTAACTCGACAGTTTTTTCACCCATCGAGACGAGTACCCTTTTAGGGAGAGAAAACGATCCAGTCTTGATATCTTCAACCTTTCCAATATTACCAGCATTCTCGCCTCTAGTAACGATCACACTACATCCTTCCTTGAGTTGCACGTGATTCTTGATACCAAAATCGGGTAACTGAACCAAACATGTGTCATTCACATTATATGACGCATCTGATAGAAATGTTCTCCCATCATGTAGACAATATTGATACATATTCTTCTTTGAGGAAACTTTAGATTTGATTTTTCCCAGCTTCAAGTTTTTTTCCTTTGAATCTATTTTTATCGGAAGTAATGGAAGTCCCTTTGAAGGTACAAATCTATATAATTCATTTGAAGGTATTATTTCTACTGTGTCCATTAAACCAACCGGGAAGTTTGGATGACGAACCATTTTACCATCTACGCTTACCAATCCTTTGTTTAACGATCTTTTTACTTCACGGATATCAGCGCAAACATGCAATAGGTCACGCAGTACTACTCCAATTGGATACGAAAATTTTCTAGTGTGAGGGCCTGGCATCGTATTGAGAATAAACCTTGCGCTTTTTCTATTAACCTGCCAGTAGCGAGGCGCAACTTGTCTTTTTAGTCTCTTGTCTCCTCCTTTTTTGGCCATGTTTACGTTTCTTCTCCTTTCACTATTTCCTTCGTCTTAGCAATTGATTTTTTCGTTTCTTTTTCTTTTTCTTTTTTTACAGTTGCGTTTTTATCTTTTGTTTTCTTAATTCCTTTAATTCTGTATTCATCATCTGTGTTCAATGAAATTATCTGAACGTTTGAAGCGTGAATCTGTACTTTGACGTTTCCGCCACGTATTTTTTCTCTTTGAACACCTTCAATTGACAGTGTTGATCTCTCTGTATTCACCTTCTCAACTTTCCCTTCTATCCCAACATACTCGCCTCTTAATATTCTAACAGTATCGCCCTTGATTACTCTCATGCTTCGCCTGCTGTGTTGCTCTCTCAAGTTTTCAGACAGATTAGCTCCCAAGAACTTGTCTCTTTTATGCTTTGAAATCAGGTTATAAAACATCATTATCACTCATATTATTAAAGATGCAAGATTTGCTATCCTAGGCCACTTTTCTGCAGCTTCAGCCGCAACAGGTCCTTTTATGTCCGTTCCTTTTATTTCTCCTTCGGGTGTAACTAATACTGCTGCATTATCCTCAAATGATACCCTAACACCATTAAGTCTCCTTATTGCGTATTTTTGTCTGATGATTACGGCTCCGAACATCTGTTTTCTTAGCTCTGATTTTCCTTTTTTTACAGTAACATTAACAAAATCTCCCACGGCCGCAGACGGCATTCTAGAGTGTCTCCCCTTTATACGCGTCACCTGTGCAATCCTTAAGATTTTGGCGCCTGTATTGTCAGCACAAACTAAGTTTGCAGCTATCGGTAATGCCCTTGTTATATAAGGCTTGAATTCCTCTACTCCTTTTGCAGAAACTGCTCGACTCTTAGACGCCACTCTTTATTACCTCCACAGTTACAAACGATACCGTTTTTGATATTGGTTTACATTCGGCAATCTTGACCTCATCACCTTCTTTTACATCAATACATGAAGGCAGAAAAGCATGTACCTTTGAGCTACTTCTCTCATATCTCTTGTATTTTCTCACAAGTCTAGGATACTCACGGGAGACTACTATCATTTTATGTGCCTTAGAACTTACCGTAATGCCTGTCAAAATTCTTCCTCTTATTGAAAGTTTGCCATGAAAGGGACACAATTCGTCGTTGCAAGTCCTTTTCGGTTCTGAAACTGTCAAGCCAATATTTCTAGTCATTATCTATTCACTATCACTTTGTTAAACGATCTTCCGGTCTCCCTACCAGCATAGACCCATTCATAAAACAAATTTCATCCTCAACAACTAATCTTAATTGACTTATTGCCTTTTTTGGAATAACGTATGATTTCAATTCATCCCTAATTGAAAAGGTATTTTTTGTTTCAAAAATGATCTTACCATTTATTATTCTCTTATTATCAAGAGGCCCATATTCAATTTGTGCTTTACTACCTATGAATTCGTGCTGCAAGACGTGTTCTTTAAAACTCATTTTGCCAATTCCCTTTCCTTCAAGATTGATAGTATGCGAGCAATATCTCGTCTCTTCCATTTCATGTTTCCCGTTTCCTTTTTGAGGGTCCCTTTCGAATTTTCAATTCTTAATTTCAACAGATCTGCTCTAATTTCTGATAACTTTGATTCCAAATCGCCGTCATTAAATTCTCTCAACGTTTTTAATTTAAGTCTAGCCATCAAGTCTCACTCTTATTTACGGCTATTTCCTTAACTTGACTGTTAATAATATCTTTACTCTCAGTTTTAGCTTCTGAGTCAGATGGCGCTTTTTGATCCTCACTTGGACTCTTGTTTTCGGCCTGGTTCTCGACTTCAGGTTCGCTCTTTGATGGAGACTCTGTGTTCAAATCAAAATCACGAGGTATTTCTTCTCTTACCGAAATTTTCAGCTTTATGCCTACTAGTCCCATTTTTGTTAGTATGCTGTTTATGCTGCTTCTTACCACTTCTTCTGCAATCTTGCCACTCTTCGGTATGACGCCCGCAGTATGCTTTTCAAAATGAGCACGTTCGCCTCTAAGT
>JALYLJ010000195.1 GCA_030774295.1 Thermoproteota archaeon | reverse complement strand
GTAAATATACAACGAGTTGCAGTACTGTGCTAGCCTCTTCCTAAGAGCACAATAGCAATATCAGCGATACGGCTATTTACTACATGGGTCCGTCATTTTATTAGATCTTGTATTTGCTAACATAGTTGTCAAAGCAGAAAAAAATGAATTAGAAACTCCTCTATATGAGTCAACGTTAGAAGGAAGTTTCCTTTCATACCTCCTAGAATATAAATTGTCAACCGATGATGATAATGAAAAAATAATTGAAGGCATATTGCGTACTATCGAATCCCTTTCAAAGAAACTAGAGTCAAACATTATGGCCTTTATTTTAGATTTCTTCAAAAGAAGCCATGATAAAAAACACTTTGACTCTATCATCTCACACTTCATTAATATTGTGTTACCTATCTATGAAGTCGCTAGTGTGGAGGAATTATTACTGGTGTTTTTAGGTCTGAAAAATTGTGTGAATTGGATACTCGCAGACAAAGAATCATTTTGGAATGCATTAAATGGTCTTGATATTTTGGACAGAAAGATTATTCTTTTCCAATTTAAGACCGAAATAGAAAATTACTATTTGCAGAAGTATTTGACTGAGGGGTGGAAATTAACTCGGGTGCTTTCACAAGAAGCAGCCAATCATAACATAAAATTGAGTGAGGATTCCGCAAAACATATGGTATATCCGGGAACTTTCTGGCTGAACACACGCATTGAGAGAGGAAATGATTATGAAAATGTGATTATACCTTCTATTTGTGAAAAATGTAACTCAAGCAGCGCATTTGCCGTAAAAGTCATAAGTTATTTAGAATCGGTCGTTGTTGCCACCGGTCCGTATCCATCTAGAGTAATTTCCGGCAACTGCGTAAAGTGCGAAGCTAAGTACAGTGTAGGTACACATATTATGAAGTTTCCCTGGTATAATTCACCCTGGACATGAATTGAAGATACTCAAATTCAAGAATTCATCTCAATTATCATTTTGTTTTTTGAGTGCCATCATGTCTCGCGTAAGTATCGTTACTCGGTCTGATAAAGTTGTTATCGCATCGGTATTTTGAGCTTCGGTTTCTTTCAAAATTTGAATCTGTCTATCTTTCTCTTCTAGTTTTATTTCGATATTCTTACTGACTGTTTCTAATCCAGAGAAATCTAAAAAGGTAAGGTACTTCATTATTTTGGTGGCATAAATCTCTCTTCTTTCAGATTCTTTCATGGTATGATAAACAGACCCTGAATGACCCAAATATTCTTCTGCAAATCCTTGATCAACTGTATTACATATTGTCGTGTATACAAACCGCCTGAGCGAATGAATCGTTATCTTATTACGATTCATACCTTCCTTTTTGTCATCCATGTTTAACGCTTTCAGAATTCTGTGAAAATGTTGTAACACTTTGATATATAGTGCAGTAGGTTTTTGAGGGTTTCTTACAAAGGTGTTACTACTAAAGACAATATCATCAGGTAATTTGGGCGGTATTCTTTTTTTATCCCTTCTATCTCTATATTTCCATTGTAACCACTCTTTCAAAAAATGAGTGGCTTCATTTGAAATGTAAACATATCTTTCGGTTCTTGTTTTGGCATATTCTGCTCTGATGCGTATTGTTGTTGGATTCGTATCAAAAAATATATCTCTATTGCGAATCGCCAATGCTTCGGTTATTCTTACCCCACTGCTTGCAAGCACATATAGTACTGCTTTAATTCTGATATTATTACAAGATTTTAGGATCTCACGGACATCATTGACATCAAGGGCTTCCTCTTTTCGTATATGATTTTTAGGAAGTTTAACTCTTCGTTTAAATTTATTTTGTGAAATGTCTACATCATGATACTGTAAAAAGGATTTTACTGCACTGACATACAGAGTAATAGTAGATGCAGACAATCCTTGCAAATATGAAATAAAGTTGTCAAAAAGAGTGTAGATGTCAATATCTTTTGATAGTATTTTCTCAATGAGTTCCTCCAAAGTAAGAGAAGAATATTGTTTATTACTCGACAGAAATGTTTGAAAATGAACTAGACCTATTCTATAGGTTGATTTTGTCTTTTCGCTATTTCTTCCGACGCTATTGAGAAAATCAGTTACAGTTGTTTGTGAGATTGTAGTTTGCCACATGAGGCTACCGCTTCTACTGGACACAAAATACTTTTATCCTTGTTATTTATATAACCTTTTGGGTATAGTTAATGGAATTTAGCGTTGCTTTTTGGAACTTGCAAAATCTTTTTGATGTTAACTCCGGAGAAATTGCAACAGATCTGGAGTTTATTCCCGAAAAAGGATGGACACGAGAGGTTCGCGATAAGAAGATAGAGAATCTTAGCAAACCCTTGAAGATTATGAATAATGGTAATCCTCCTGATCTGATTGGCCTTTGTGAGATTGAATCAGAAAAACTCGCAAGAGATCTATGTGAGAAAGTACGAGCAGATTATTTTGAAGTAGCAAAATACATTGACGGTTCTGATATTAGAGGTATTGACACCTGTCTGGTATATGCGAAGGATGTTTTTGACTGTATTGAAACCAAGTCATTCAGAATAAATTTTAGATACCCAACAAGGGATATATTTTTGGCTAAATTACGAGTAAAACAGAATAATGCCGAACTTTTGGTCTTGGTTAATCACTGGCCTTCTAGAA
>JALYLJ010000194.1 GCA_030774295.1 Thermoproteota archaeon | reverse complement strand
GGCCATCACATCCTTTGTAATTTTACTTTTCTTTCTTTTCATCCTTATGACCCTGGATTCAATTTTTGGGGGTGGTAAGAAAGCACTTTTCTCTACATCAAACAATGAATCAATTTCAAAACAATATTGTGAAATTACGGAGACGACGGAGTAATTTGTACTTCCCGGAGAGGCTAATATTTTTTCAGATAACTCCTTTTGTACCATTACTACTGCCTCTCTAAATTCGTGTGAAGCCATCCACTTCACTACGTCTTTTGATCTTGAGTAAGGGATGTTTGACAGAAAATAGTCAAATTCAAAATGCCCTTGGACAAAGAAATCTTGGTTAAATAATTTGACATTCGAATTATTCGCTAGGGATGTTCTTGCTTTAGAATACAGTTCCTTGTCTATTTCATAAGAATAGACTGATTTGGCAATTGATGAAATCTCCTTTGTAAGATAACCAAAACCCGTTCCAAGCTCCAACACCACATCTGACTTTGAAATTCTACACGAATCCACTATCTTTGAAATCGTCCTAAAATCTATTAGAAAATGTTGACCCAGGTAGGTCCTCTTATCATCTTCCAACGAATAGCGTCATCCCAGTCTCTTTGGTTATCTCCTCATCTATCCTCTTTGCTATTAGCTTATGGATGTCTTTTAACCCAATTCTGGATTGGATATCAGCAAAGGACGTAAATTTTTGTTTTTCTCTTTCATTAATTATGCTCATCATATAGGTTTTACCAATACCCGGTATCAATTCTAAAGAGTGAATTCGGGGTGTTATTGGTTGAGCAGCGTTGATGTAAGTAACAAACCGTTCCTCATTTGTCTGGACAATCTTTTCTACGATAGAGGGGAGTTCATTTTTTGCAGATTGTGATATGGAATCATATTGCAATTTTCCAAGAACGCTAATTATCTTATTCCTTCCTTCTTTACCTATATACACTCTTTCGCCCAGATCAAAGTTAACGTTTTGAACTCCCAGTAATTCCAATAATGTTAAACGACTTTCTCCTATTGCTTGAATAATTATTCCTTCTCTGCCCCTTATAGTCTGAGATTTACCTCTAAGGGAAAAGTCTAACACATATGCATACTCTTCAAACTTGTGACTATGAATAGCATAATCATGACTAGTATGTCTGCTATGAAAGTTATTTTGGCTAGTAGAATCCAATTACTTGCAATAATGCACTGCGTACTTTTTAAGTTTCATGCACAGACTTGATTTTTTGCAATATGTTTTCTGATGTTGATGTCAGTATTAATTTCTTCCATCCAAAGGTGAATGCCCTAATTTCTTCTAAAGAGCTTGGGAGGATGTTGACAACCTCCACAGCCTCCTCCTCAGTAAGACCGCATTGACCTACTAGTTCACTTACTAGTTTTTGTGAGTCTTTACCTTCTATTTTTGAGAATTTATTGACATAATCATATGTCCATCGCTGAATTTGGTCCATCTCATCAACCTTCTTTGTTTCCAATATCTCCTTTACATCAGGGAGTGTTATCATTTCTTTTTTTGTAATTTTTGTCAATCTACAACATCTTCTATTTTATGGGCCTAATGTGATTAAATTTAGTCTGTAGGAACTTTTGTTTATCTCCGACGAGTATGTCAACTTTGACAGTTCTTCGTCCAATTTCTTTTATATTACCTACTCTTCCCTGGAACCTTCGGTGCGGTGTTGTTTTATGCTCCCTGGGATCGATGACTACTACGACTTTATCGCCGACTGAATAATTAGTGAGTAAATATGAAAGACCCCTTGACATATTTCCCTTGGTTAGAATATGTCTGGATTTTCTTCTTCTACCATGAGACTTTGGCATGATGAATTATCACATTCCTCCATAATTTAATATTATCTGGTAATATTGAAATTGATAGTTTGCATTGAATAGATTATGCAGAGATGTCAATTTTTACCATTTATTTGAATCATTATTTTTGAGGGTCTCCAATTCCCTGGTCGTTCAGGGCAAATAATATCTCTCTTTCTGAATGATAGGGGCTGTCAACCATCCTAGCTATTCTATTTTTTCCAG
>JALYLJ010000193.1 GCA_030774295.1 Thermoproteota archaeon | reverse complement strand
GGAGCACCGAATACTGCGGCAATCAATAACGCAATGGATGGAAGCAATATTGTCATTGTACCTAGATCCATCGAAAACTTAGTCAAATCTTCATTTATATCAACTTGGATGGATCATTTCGTAAGATTTTTGTGTGGACAGATTCTGCACGATGTTGCATTAAATTAAACCGATTCAGGAAACGGACAAATCTTAGGAAAAATGATCTAGTACTGCAGCACCATACTTCAATAGAGACTTAAGTAATAAAGATACTAGTTACCAGTATCATCAGTGTTGTTATTGTCATTGGTATTAGAATGGTTTATTTTCAAAATAGTTAGCATCTTCAGAACAGTGCACAATTTCTTGATCACCAAGATTGTCTCCTATTTTCCCTGCTAGGTCTATACAATTTTGAGTTTGTTTATCTGCCCCTTTATAAGCAGTGGAATCCTGGAAAGTGTTTAAGGACATCTCTTCAATATCTATAACGTTATTTTTTATGTCATCAACTAGTTCATTGAGATTTTCATACTCTTCAGGATTGGTTTGATTATTAGATGACTCAGCATCATCTGAAATTGAAGTATCGTCGACTCCATCCTGGATTATTCTTGATACGAATTGTTTGGCTTCAGCTTCTGTGAATTTACCAGTTTTTACAAGCTCGTTAATCAATTTGGTTTGTTGACCATGATCGATACTTGATGTTCCGGTAGAAGTTATAAAATCGGTAGATGTACTGCCAGAAGAACCATAAACCTTTTTCACTGTGTCTTTTAAGATACCAAAGTATTTGGTGGGCACTAATTTGCCACTCTTATCGGAAACCAAGTTAAAATTATCCGTAACCACTGGCTGATAATCCCATCTCCAAAAAGCCGTGCCCCATACTTTTTCTTTCTTCAAAGCTCCGAGTATTTTTTTCGCATCAGTTTTCGTAAGTTCACTCAAATCTGGGTCGAGTTTGGTTACTCCGCTTTCTTTTGTCCTTACAACGTTATTCCACTCTCCAATGTATAATGGAATTCCGGTCAGGTCCCTTGTTTTCAAAAACATGTCAAATCTCTTCTCCTGATACCCATCTCCATCAGGAATTCCGTACACACTTATTTTGAAAGCGATATTATCCTTAGACGAGGGCGCCATTTTTGCCAAGTTTTTTGGTGAGATGTTAATCTGGCTATTCAAGTCTACTGGAACATTCATGCTATAGACTATCGTTTTACTGGTAATATTTCTCAACTCTGCAGTAATAAAGCTATTAAATTTGCCTATTTTAGACCATTGATATTTTTTGTCAACATGTGGCTCGCTTAGGATTTCGTAACCTATAGTACTTGAATGATTATCGACTGCCAATACTATTTTCTTTAGATATTCTGCCATTAGTGTCCAGCCATCATTTCCTTGCTTATCTTTGACGGATCTGTTCCACCAGTCCTTCCAAAAGACTTGAGCTGCTTTATCTTGAGTATTACCACCACCTCCTTTGGAATATTTTGAATCTTGAAATAAAGACCAAGGAAAACCTGTTCCTCTTTCTTCAAGCCATGATGAAGTGTGCCATTGATGATTGTCATAAATGATTTTTAGTCCGTACTTATCTCCTGCTGTGGCTATTGATTGTATTTCCTTTATGAAAGCCGCGGGATCTCTTTCATAAGCTTCCCAGTAGAAAACTATCCTGACATGATTCAAACCCGCGCCTGAAATCATTCTTAAGCTATTCTCAATGTAATTCTGTGGAGCCGAAGGCCAGAGCTCGTCATGCTGTTTCATATTGACAAAAGCTCCTTTCATGGCAACTCCATTGATGGGTTGCCTACTAGTCAATTCGCCTTTCGATGCATATGAGCCTAACGAAGTAGAGCTAATAAGGACAACAGCTAGAACAAAGACTAGAACAACGACAAAAAATATTCTGGTATTTGCTAAACTCAAGGTAATAATAATAAAAATTCTCAATAGATTTAATATGTATTACTAATTAGGTATTCACAATTATCCGTTTGAGTGTGGCGTTTGTTTTAATGTTAAAGTCACATCGTTGAATATAGAATCTAAATCTGTGTTTTGTGTCCAAAAGATAATAAGTTGATACCCATACTATTAATGGAAGACAGCCTTGTCTAGTATAACGGCCATTTTGATCTCGGGCATCTTTATTGCAGTCCGCATCTCATGTTACCAATTTTATGGCATATTGAATCGGAAAATTTCAATAAAAAATTTTGAACGCTAATAGCCATAGATTTCAATTTATTTGAAATTTCCAAGTGGACAGAAAATTTAGGCATGATTATTGGTTTAGTAGTTATCTTTTAGACAGGAATCTACTTTAAAAACGTCTAAAGCGTATGCTTTATCGCACTCGTCATGTTCTTGGAAGCATACCCATCGATC
>JALYLJ010000192.1 GCA_030774295.1 Thermoproteota archaeon | reverse complement strand
CCGTAAATCCTGCTACTGATGCCTTATCAAGCACAGCAGGCCCATTTGTGTAAGCATAATCACCGGCTAATACGAATTGCTGAACACCGTATTTCTTCATTAAATTCAACTGGGTCACAAACCCATCATTATTATCAACGTCGCCTAGCACCGCTATCCTTGCCGTCTTTGCAGTATCTAACGCAGGTATCACCAGAGGGGGAACTATATCAATGGATATTTCAGTTATGCTTGCATAGTCATTCTGAGTGTTCCCATTGACAGTAATCCTGATATACCTAGCGTTGATATCAGCAGAAGCAACGCTGTATTTTTCTTTATTTAGTGTAGTTCCACTGCTCTTCGAGCTCAATATGTTAGAGAACTTTACACCGTCGTTCGAAGTAGATATGACAAAATCACTTTGCCTCTCATTTCCCTTATACCAGGCAATATTTATATTGCAAATCTTTTTACTGCTCCCGAGGTCAAGCTGTATCCACGAGCCAATTCCAGAATTTGACCACCTTGTGCTCAGGTCTCCATCCAAAACATTTGATGCTGGAGAGGTAGTCTGAATACCGGACACAACGTCGTTAACCTGAGTGTTAACACATTGAGGTGGCGGTGGTGGCTTGCTCAAACCCTCTTTTATTCTAGCTTCGGCGATGGTCGCATAATTGTTCTGGGTATTACCATTTACGGTAATCTTTACGTACTGCGCAATCGTGTTCGAAAATGCATAGCTTTCATATGATAATGTCTTTCCACTGCTAGTGCCAGTTAATACAGTTTTATATGATATTCCATCCAGAGACGTTGATATGACAAAGTTATTTCGACGCTCATTTCCCTTAAACCATGCAACATCCACAGCGCAGATACTCTTGCTTGTTCCTAGATCAAACTCTATTGCAGAGCCTACACCGTAATTGGACCAAATAGTGCCAAAATTTTCATCTACTACATTTTGAGGTGGATATGCTTCTGCGCTTGGTGCTGTAATTTCTAAAATTGGAGTATCTATGCAAGGAGAATCAGGTTCAGAAAAATACCTGTGACCATAAATTTTTAATTCTGCTATACTAACCCAGTTGTTTTGTGTGTTCCCAGTCACAGTAACCTTAATAAATCTGCCAGCGTGTGGTTGAAAATTATAGTTCTGTTCGGTCAACGAGAGTCCGTCACTTTTGCCAGAAAAAACATTGGTATACGTTTTACCATCAGAAGATATAGCTATAACAAATGTGTTTACCCGCTCGTTTCCTCTATGCCAGTTAATACCCACGCTGCAAACAGTGTTCTCTTGACCCAAATCCAGTTGTATCCATGAGTCCAGACCCAAGTTAGACCAATGTGTGTCAATGTTTTTGTCTATTGCTAGCGACGGCCGGTTTGTTCCATCGTCTCCGCTTGCAGTAATGCCGCTAACGGGTATGCTTGAACATATTACAGAGCTAAAAGGGTCGGACTGCGAATAAATTTGAAAAGGCTGCACAATAACGCCCATAGAAATAAGAGTAAGGGTAATAGAAACACAAAGGCGCAAAAGATTACTTTTCGACTCGTAAAATGGAGCGTTGAATAAGCGTCCCACCTCAATATAACATCCTGATAATTTATTTAAAGTTATGCTCTTTATGATATTCTAATATATAGTAAACAGCTTTTTTTACCTATTGAAGCAAGGATAAATAGAAGTTGAATTCCAATTTGTTTCCATGTACCTCAACAATTGATGTCATAATAACAAGTTATTGCAGCTAAAAGAGTAAATTTCGCGCTTGTAATATTTTGTTTACTCTGTTTCCAAATAATATGACAGTGTTCCCAATATCCGTATTTTGTCTAGTACAAATATGTTTATTGATAACAGCGTTGTACGGCTGGTTCAGGCAAATCCAGTAGTTGCATGAACGCTAATTAATTGTAACATATCTAGACTTGAAGGTTTTTTGTCCAAGCACAGGACCAATTAATCATGGAATGTCGTAAAAATTAGGTCACTACTGTAATTGTCAAGGCGTGTTTTGGCTTATCTCGTAAGGGTGTAATAGAAGAATGTCAGTTCGCGCACGGGCTTTGCGATCCATTTTTTGCCATAAAAACAGGTCAAAATAGATCTTTATTTGACTAAAATGGTAAAACAAACTTACGTCAGGATTCATCGGGATACGACTGAATATTCAATTGGAACTCATCAATAAAATTTGTTAGAGAATAGTTATATTTTTTTCATGAGGTTCAGAGACTTTAAAAATCATCAACAAAACCATTTAATTATTAGTTCATAGCTAATATTTATTAGTAAGAAACTTCTTACTTATTATATGAAAAGCGAATATCTACTCAAGACTATTAAAGTATCACAAAAAGGTCAAATTGCGATACCTGCAGAAGTTCAAAAGATGACTGGAATAAAGAAAGGCGATAATCTTATCCTTTTCATAAAAGGAAAAAAAATAATGTTGGAAAAAGTTGATACTATTATTGCACAATTAACCGATGATTTTAAAGATGTTGAAACCATCACTGAGAATTCACTTAAACAACTCTGGGAAAATGAACCAGATGAAATCTGGGAGCAATACTTAGAAAAACAGTCATAAAACCGACATGACAAGTTTTCCGTCTCAACGAGATATAGTTTTAATACTATTTCCTTTTTCCAACTTGAATGCAGCTAAAGTTAGACCAGTAGTAGTCATGTCAAATGATAATTACAATAAAAAATCTAATGATTTTATTGCAATTCCACTTACCTCAAATCTCAAATTAAGAGATCATGTGCTATTGATAACAAAGAAAGAAATGGAAAGTGGGTTACTAATTGTGGATAGCAATGCTAAAGTTGATAGAGTATTTAGTTTACAGCAATCACTAATCAAAATGAAAATAGGACGTATAAAAAAAGAGATGTATAAAAAATTAAAAAATATGTTAATGAATAT
>JALYLJ010000191.1 GCA_030774295.1 Thermoproteota archaeon | reverse complement strand
TAAATCAAAGTGAAAAAAAATTAAATGGTTGTAGCGAAGGACAAGTATGTGTCTGCCAATAGCTTTTCGTTAATAGCACTCAATTTATTACCTGATTGTATGTTTTTTTCCATTTTATCCAGCTCTTCATTTGCCTTTTGCTTATAATATTGCACTGAATTCTCATGCATATCGCGATAACTTTCACTCAACTTTTTCATCAACTCATTATAATCAGCTGATAATTCATGATGGAGTTCTCCCTCTAGCTTATCTTTCCTTGCAATTAACTCATTTAGATCATTTGCCATATAATTACTATGATTCCGTAACATATAAACATGTCCCTAACCACCAAGATTATTTGGGTCAATGTCTTTTTCCAACACATAGTAAAAGGTACCATGTTCCCCTTTACTAGAAAACTTAACCTTACTAACAAAGATAAATAGAAAAAAATACGCTCACTGGGCCAGTTATTCAGCAAAATGGACTAGCTATTAGTTAAGTATGTTTCCTAAGAAAAATACTCGTTATATTGGTACATACAGAATTAATTTTTTGTTTCCAAATATTAGAAAACCGCATTAGGGCCAAATAAATGTCTGTGACACTAAACACATAGATAGATATACGATTAGCGTGTATTATATACATGTATAATTCTTTTTACGGAAATTATCCTCGTAGTGATAAACGTAGACCAACCCCAATTGTGCGACCAGTGAATAGATCCAAGGAGCAACTCAAAGAGTTTCAGGACATTATTTCAAACCCTAGAACTTCTCAAGATTCAAAAAAAAGGTTTATGGTTGAGAAAGCAGGTGGTTATTGTTCTATGTGTGGTGATATAGCAACTCAAATAGCAAGTTATGATTTGGTTGATGCTACGCTAGTGGAAAAGTATTGTGACAATTGTCTAGCAAGGGGAATTAATTAAAAACTGACTATTTTAAGCAAGATTGACAAGTTAGTGTACAATAGTACTTAAGAGATGTCCAACCACGTAGGAAACTACAGCCGCTGTTCCTCCTATCAATAACGTATTGAATCCTGAGCTGGCCATAGGTTTCTGCACCACTTTTCCCCTTATGCTTCCGATCAAGAAGAAAGAACTTGCAGTGGCTATTATTGAATAAAAAAAAGCGTTACCAATAGATATGTTAAATCCTGAGAGATAAGAGAAAATGAAAGGGATTAGTGGAATTATACCTATGGCATTAAATCCTACGAAAGTATTTACAGCGTTGACCATTGGACTGTTCTTGTCTTCAATCAATCCCAGCTCTTCTCTCATCATAGTATCTACCCAGACTTTCCGTCTTCCAGTAATTATCCGTACAACCTCCTCTAGCAGTTCCTCTTTGAAACCTTTCTTGACGTAAATATCTCGGATCTCTTGTTTCTCCTCTTCAATCAGATTATCAATTTCCCATTCTTCTTTTTTTCTTTCTCTTGCAACGTATTCATTGTGTGTTTTTACGGCTAAGTAGTTTCCAATAGCCATAGAAAATCCATCCGCGAAAAGATTCGCAAATCCCAATATCACTATTATGGATGGTGATAGTAATGCACCTACAACGGCTGCCACAACTGCAAAAGTTGTCACCGCCCCATCAATGGCGCCATAGACAAAGTTTTCAATTGAGAATTTCATAATATTAGATAACAAGACTTGTTTATATTCCCAAGTCGGTGACTGGTTTTTTGAAATCTGGAGGACGTCTTAAAATTATTGATAATACAGTTATCCTTTCAGTATCAGGTATGGGTTTTGCATATCTTTGCATATAGTTGTGTGCTATAAATCTAAAGCACTCGCCATAGCTGCACCGATAGAAATCTGATTTATTAGTTAAACCAAATTCAGTTGTATCTATATCTTCATTACCAAACAGTGAAAAAATAGCAGGCGTCATTTAAATTGCCTTGCCGATATTTTCATTAATGATGTTAATAGACTCTTCATTTTCAACCATTTCTTTGAAGCTGGCATTCAAAGTTTATATCCTTTTTAATTGTGTTTTTTTAGTTCATTTATGAATTCTTCGAGCTTCTTCATAGTTTCAGGATGCAAGTGATGCTCTATACCTTCTGCATCATTATTAGCGGTTTCCTCGTCGACTCCAATTATCATGAAGAACTCGGCTAAAAGACCGTGCCTGTTTCGAATATTTCGAGCAATACGGATTCCTTCATTGGTTAACTTGATGCCTCTATATTTTTCGTAGATTAGATAGCCCGTTTCATCAAGTTTCTGCATCATTTTGGTCACGCTAGGAGAACTCACATTGAGGTAACTTGAAATGTCTACCGTTGTAGCATATCCCTTCTGTTGTACCAGTTCATAAATTACTTCTAGATAATCCTCCATTCTATCTGTCCGATCCTGTTTCTTTACACTATTGGCATCACGAATAGCCACTAGTCTATTATCCTTGTCTAACCCTGTCATTTCACTCAGTTTATTCATCAGAAGGACCACCGCTTTAGTTTCCATTTTAGTCCTATTAAATATTTAAAAATCATCGTTAAACCAACAGCCCTGTAAGATACATTATTAACATCCCAAATGCAAAGCCTATGATAATCCAATGATTATTTAGCAATCCTCTACTGCCATTGGTGTGATACATCCAAGAGCCAATCGAGTAAACTACTTGGAATATTGCACCTGCACCAATTGAAAGAAAAATTACAGTTGCGATAGGAGAGTACAAAAATCCACCTATCCATGCTCCCATGATTGTAGGACCTCCTGCTATCAAACCCATAATCATTAACTTTGCTACTGGAATTCTTCGACTTTTAGCCATTGGTGCTACAATCGCCAACCCCTCTGTTGTGTTGTGCAAAGTGAATCCCAGAATCAAAAATGAGCTTAAAGCTACCTCTCCTAACAATACTGCTGCTCCAATAGCCAGGCCTTCTCCAAAATTATGTAATCCGATGCCGATTGAAATCATCATAGATATGGCTATAGGCCTTATCAACAGTTGTTGTTGGAATGACGTAGAAGATTTCATGTCCCTTGTTCCCAAATCAGGTTCTGAGTGGCTTGAATATCCTTTCTTATATTCAATGTCAGGTTTTGAACGCTTTGAGGCACGCTGAATGAGTCTCTGTGAAACATATAGTAGGGTTATTAAAGTAACGATTGCAACCATAATAATTAGAATCTGTGCATTAAAGGCAGGCGCAAGATTATCTACTGCTATCTCGTTACTCTCAAGTAAAGCGTCTATACCAAGAAAAACTAATAATCCTGCAGTAAGACTGAGGAAAAAGTTATACTTATTTGTACTTAACCTTCTAATGAATGGATACCATACAAGACCCATCATCACAGGAATTATGCCTACGTATGTACCAATGAGAGCAAATGTTGAAGCCTGTCCTACTGTTGGGCGCGGCGCCGCAGCTGCAGATTTGACCAATTTATCAAATCGGGTCCCATCGTCTGTAGTTATTCCTATCTCATATGGCTCTCCAGTATTCCATACAAAAGGGATTATTACCTTAGCATCTGCGAGTCTAGTTAATGTTCGTCCAGGCTCAACTGCTGCAGGATATATCCTGTCATTCACATCAGCTTGTGCAATGGTGATCTCTGAAGGTCCAGTATTTCTAACAAATGCTACTATCATATTGTCATCTGAAAACTGAACCTTCTCGATAGAAATTTCTGGTAGCGGTTTGATAGAGCTTTGGAATAAGATTCCCGAAGAATTCAATAGCAATACTATCATTGCTCCAATAACGATAAAGGGAATAACTCCAAATAGTATAGTCCGCTTCGAAATTCTGTGAGTATTACTAGTATTGCCTTCCTCTATTTCCATTAATTTACGCCTCCTGTTGGCACCAGGTCAGTAGTCTTATTAAAATCAGTTGTGGAGTAATTAGTGATATTCCTTATTGAAGTAACGTTTAAATTCTCATTAATAGACTGATTTGTCCCCTCTTTTACAAGAAATAGACCCGTCCATCCTTTCTCAGCAAACTCAGTCTTGTGAGCATGGAACATATACTTTCCCGGATATTTATAGCTGAATTCCAATATTCCACGTTCTGCCTGGTTCATAGTAACGATATCGGTATATTCATCCGGTATCAATTTCGTACCGGTTTTATAGAAATTAAACATATTTGCGTGCAAATGGAAGTTATTTAGAGGATCAAATTCGAGCATATTTAATAGATATATTCGAATTAATCTATTTTTGTCAATTTGAATTGGATGGTGCATGTAATAGTATGGGATGCCGTTAACTGTATAGAAGTTATTTTCAGTATCAAAATTAGTATCGTAACCATTCATTAACATTACCATCTCATCAGCACTCGCTCTTGGTTTCTTCGGATCTATAATCAATGCACCATAAAGACCATGGGTTATGTGTTCCTCGAGTGGCTGCATATGACAATGGTATGGAAATACTCCAAATGGTTCTGCGGTAAATTGATATGTGAATTTGCCCCCAGGTGCAATTCCTTCAAAGACTCCATCCATTTCAGAAGGGTGTATGCCATGAAAGTGTATTGAGTGGAATTTAGAGCCGTTATTAATTAAAGTGATCCTGATTGTATCTCCTTCTGTAGCTCGTAAAGTTGGCCCTGGTACTGTACCGTTAAACATCCATACATTATAGAAGACGCCTGGAGAAACTTCTTTAGTCTGTTGGTCCGATGCAATCATTGTAAAATCTCTTATCACAGTTCCATTAGAAGACGCTGACAGTTTTCCGTAATTAAATTCCCTCAAGTATTTCATTGGGTCTACAACTGCAGTCTTCGGGTTTATGACTAATGAAGTTGGATCTAAAACATCACCGGTTGTCTGAAGTGTAGGATAGCCTGGTGTATGGCCACCAAAAGTGTCTAGCTTGGATGAATTTTGATCACTAAGCGAACTTCTACTATATAATGCTGTAGAAATAGCGAAAATAATAATGGAAAAAGCAATACCAAATAGTACCGCTATTCTTGGGTAACTCATCAAGTTAATTAACTCTATTTAACTTAGTTAGAAATGCTAATAAATGTTTCCCTAGTCTAACAATTATAGTCGGAGCATTTTAAACTATTATTGCGCACTTTAGATTAATCAACCCAAATACGAAAGCACCCAATGCCTTGCAAAGAAAGATTTGTCCTATTGGAAGATTAGCTGACCACTTACAAGCAAAGTTCAAATCTTATTGGCCCCATTATAAGTATAGGCAATTTCAGTATCTGGATGTCTTCAGTCCTCTTTTGGATATATTTTTGGATCCGCATTGTTAACGATATGAATCCCGACGGCTTCAGACCTTGTAATTCAATCCAAATATTAGTATCGAATTTCTGATGTTCTTCATGATGCCTCTTTTTACATCAGACCTAATTGACTCATCATTCCGACCGAATCATAGAATAGATTTTCTTCAACAATTCTGCCGTCCTTCCAACGAGCGACCGTGCAGAAATCTATCTTGAATTTCTTGTTTGTAGCTGGAATCATCTTGCCATCAAGACCCTTCATTAGACCCTCATTAGTGCCTGTAAAATCGGCTATTGAACAAGTCCAATCGCCCTGACCGAAGAAGACCTTATACGGATTGTTCTCTACATGATTATCAGGAAATGCCTTGAAAAAATATTCTCCCTCAATTTTATGCTCTTCTATTCCCATAGTAGGAGGCTGACCAGGCCATCGCACAATTACCTCCTCAGCATGACGTTCAATAAAAGTATCCCAGTCCTGTGAATTCCATGCATCATCTAGGGTCTTCATCAACTTCATATTTTCTTCAACATTCATGAATAACATATCACTCAAAAATAGAAAAGTCTTTCATGAGTTAAGTCTAGTTTCGTGTGTTTTCCTCGTTAATTAAGTCATTAATATCGAATCAAAAAGCTAATACCTAGGAATAGAAACCTACTACATGCAAGATTCGAATCCCAAGGAAACCCTAGAAGATAATTTTGATAATAGATTCTAAATATAATTTTTAGCTAATATATAAAATTTAAAATCATAAATTTGTATTCGAAAACACAATAAAATAAAATTGTTAATCATGGTTACGAAATCAAGTGGGTATAGTTCTATGTGGTGTACCTCCATATCAAGTTGTGACATGGTTGGTGCCACGCTAGTAGATGTATTTTGATACTTATCTAGCAAGGCGAATTAACTAAAAATGACTAATTTAGGCATGATTGACATCCATTAGTAACAAAATTTAACGAAATAGACATTTTACATAAGTACTGATAAATGATCGTTTGCCGTATGGACTATTAATTGAAAGGAAACCCTGGTAGCAAAATAACAAATTACCTTACAAAATTTTATGGGAAGTATGCCAGTACCATATCTCTCAACAAGAATTTACTACTTTCGGGTTTGGTTGGTTTTATTGTTAGTCTAATCGTTGCATATATGTCTACGAAGTATTCCAATGATGATTTTACAACTTCTACATTAACTGTAATAGCCGGATTCATCTCTTCTAAGGTAATTTTTGTTATTCTTTTTCATCTTGATAATAAGAAGAAATATACAAAAAGATTTACTGGCAAATTGAACTTTGATATTTTAAAACAAATAGCAACTAAGATGATATTTGCCGATGCTATATTTGATATTATTAATAATCTATCAAGGTTCTTCATTTTACTTGAATTGTTGAGAATAGAATATCAGCCAATACAAGCTGCAACAATAGCATCTATTATTGCCTCATGTTTCTCTTATTTAGCCATAAATCTAATTGTAAAACGTATAAATGTATTTAGATTTAGAAAAAAGTTATTCTAAGTAATATGGCAAAATATCCGTATTACGATATCCAAAAAAGAAAACTTTAAAGCTTACTTGGTCTTACTGTTAGAAGGGAATCCCAATTTAAGAACCGATATCATCGTGGGTACCGACGGCTGAATACATTGCAATACAATACCAACTAGTAGTGTCTATTTTCATTCATTATAAGCAATGCTATAACCTAGTTAGGATTATGTTTTTGCAGTTTCAACCTGTATAATCCATTCGCAGTCCACATTGGCCTTTTCATGATGCTTTCTAACAGCTTCCTCATTTGGTGCATCAAGTACACAGAAACATACATTGGCGTCCTTATTGAAAAGAAGGTCTACATGCGCTACACCAAATTCATCCCGGGGTGACGCACAGAGTTCTTGAAGATGTTGTTTAGTAAAAGGAACTTTGTGAGTATCCATAAATATTGGCATCTAATCGTCTACCACCTTTCAAAAGACCAATCAGGCTTATAAGTTTCACCCTTAAGATTGAATTCCTTGAAGAATCCAAAGGAAACCATTATCCTAAAAAAAGTAAATAAAATGCCTCACACAAGTTGTGAAATGGTACAAGTAGTTCAAACTTACGTTGTTCCTATAGGCTTAGCCGTAGTTTTTTCTTTGGTGACTGCGGGTGTTTACGACTACCTAACGCCGTCGAAATTACAAATAACAAAGCATACAACAGACCCAAATACTAGAAATACCTCCAAATGGCCAGCTGAAATCCAGTTTTGCATTTTGCTCTCCTGATGAGCGTATAGTTGGTGGAGGCTATGTGTCGTCCTCTCCTGGAGTAACAGCTAAAGACGTGCAAATAGTAATACCAGGTGATGAGCCGAATGTTGCCATAGTGGATGAAACCGCATCGTGGCTGGTTAATGGCTATAACAATCATCCTAGTCAAAACGTTAGGTTCGGATCACAGGTGTATTGTGCAAAGATAGTTGAGTCTCCGTTTGAATTCGAATTACCATAGCTAGAATACAATTAAAACCATTTTTTTATTCTGTTTGTATGTGAGATGGGATTCGAAATGTCAACAATACGACTCCCGATGTCCGAGAAGTAAAATTAGTTCTCTAGTGGGCTCTATGACAGTAAGTAAGAGAAATATGAGCAATGCAGGTCCAATTCAGAATTTTTGGGCCTTCAATACAATATACTCTATAAATCCTTTTTTAGATACAGACATCATCTTGACCAATGATTTAAAAAGGATCTTTTCAACATATGACGGATAATATGTCGTAATTTTCTGCCGCAGTTCTTTCCTGTTTTGGATATAATAAACTGCTAGTGGTTCATATACTTGAGTACCAATCATAGTTACATTCAGAATTTTGAATTGGCATCTACTAATAACTGACTTTACATATTCCAATCCGGAATGCTCTGACGACCAAGTCAGATTAAGGATACCGAGATTAAACAGTTTTTTCAAGACATTATTATCTAACGAAACTGTCACGGGCATGGCTATTACCAGTAAGCCTTTGGCTTGCAATATTCTGTAACTCTCGGCAATAAACCTGTCAAAAGGTTTGAAATGTTGTGCAGATTCTAGTGCGACGATCCTGTCAACAGTACCGGTTGCAAATGGCAAGGATAAAGAGGTGCTATTAATGTAAGTAATGTTGGTATGTAGACAACGGAAATGAGGTACTTGGGCATTTTCAATCTTTCTTGAGGCTATTTTGAATCCATTAACGAGCTGCTGAGAATTAATATTTACACAGACTATATTCCCTAGTTTATATTCCTCACTCCATTGAATTGCAGGTGCTCCGTAGCCGCTTCCAACATCAATTAGAGTTCTGGATGAGCCAAGGTCTGCAAATTTACCTACTAGGGTACATAAATTAGATTGAGCCTTAACCGGACTGTTTACATCTCCTTGCCAATAGCCAAAATTGAGCATGGAGGCGCCAGTGGCAACTTGCATTATGGGCGATAATGAATTATATAGCTTGACGACATCCTTCTCGCTTCGTCTCAGCGTCCATAGAATCACATCAGCTGGGTTTATAGTGAGCAATCGACAATTTATCCTTACAAGAGCCTTTAATTAATTAATGCAATATTTATTGGATATCTTGGAAAGAGGAACAGCTGAATTTTTTTAGTCATATAGTAACTGCAATCAGTGGATTTGTTTGAATAAATTAAGTTTAATTACGGGATATAATAGATATAATAATATCATTAGTTGGAACCTCTTGTAGTATCTTCATTAATCTTTTCTGTAGTTGCAATGGTATTGTCATTAGCTAGAATATTAAGATCCTATAGAGAGGGTAAACGCAAGAGACAATCTGATCTTTTTTCAAATGTTACCAATATTACCAGAATAATAGACGATGAAAAATTTATTCGATCCAGGAGGGCGCTTAGAAAAAATAAACTCTTAAATCATCTAAAAGAAGGAAGTGGAAACGAAAACTTACTTTTGGAAATTGGAAATATTGCAGCACTTGCAGGCGTCTCCTCTTTAGCTTTGATTGGTTTCGGCGGTATGGTATCTGGGATACTATTGATTTGGGCTCTAAAGAAAAGTGGACAGGTTGAAAGCATGGAAAAAAGTTTGAGGAAAATTGCAAATAGTATATCAGTGATTGAAAGCTTTCAGAAATAAAGATTTCGTAGTTTCTTCGAAGATCATCATGCTGTCCCAATGGTGCACATGTGGAGTCATGATAAATCTAAGGGTATGTTTGCCAATTTTGAGAATTTCATTATCCCAAAATGAGATATGATCACAGGGAACGTTATACCAACCTGTTAGATTTAACTTAGAACTCAAATCACTGCATACCAGCTTTGCCTTTGGTGATTTAAGAAACTCCATGCCACCCATTCATCGCTTTCAAAATGTAAAAATGCAACATAAGCCAGTTTTTCAAAGTTTATAACTTCCTTTACTTTTTCCTCTATCTTACTATACATGCCGATAGGCCCGGTATGAATAAGGGTAGGATTTTCATCTTGGATTAAAAACTGATTAAATGTGATACCATATCTTTCTACAAAACCGGAAATACGATATATACCATCTATGACTTCGGAAATTGAAACATCTACGTCGTCTGGATTAAAAGACTTGCTAACTTCAGGCATTATGTTCGATTGGATATTTAACAATTAAACAATTAAACTTTATTGATTAATTACCGTAGTGTATACTCACTCTATCTGTTAGTCTAAAACTAAAAATCTCTATCACAACAAAAAGAAAAACCTAAGCTTCCCTGTCCATTACCCATTTCAGAACCTATTTGAACTAGCTTTCATTATCATCGGATTTGAATTGATGATAATACCCAGGATAATACTGCAATTAGGATAATTGAAGAATTATTATTTTCTGAAGCAAATTCACAGGCTATCAAATAAAACGACATAAAACAAGGACATCTCTTACTCGCATGAGTGAGTCAATTGCCGAGCTGTGATTTACGGACCGCTCCAATTGAATGAGATATGTTTGCTGGATCTGCCTGTTCGCTTCCATTCGTAACGAACTTCTGGAGCATTCACTTCATCTACAACAGCTCTCCCCCAGGTTGCAACTGTGCCAGGTCCTACTTCACTAACCAGGAAGATTGACGGTCTGAACTCGCTTGCCGGGCGGAGTCATGGGACCAGTTAAGGCTTCACCTTTCGCGATTACCTTTCCTGGTATTTCCGCACTCCATTGTGATAGGTCATTAGCAACTTCAACCTTTACAGGAGCATATTCTATTCCCCGGACTTCACCGATTAACTTTGCAAATTCTGCCATAAAACCACCAGCTTTCCCGGTAAAAATCATATTCAAGGCTTCCCTTTGCTCATCGTTGGCCAGTTCGTCGAAGAATACGGCGATGTTTGCCTTGGTGTTACCTGCCCAAATATTCCCTTGGAAGTCTGCTAATGCCACAATATTCAGGCCGTCAAGTGATACGTTGCCGTACTGTCCACTTTTGATATGATAGGCTAATACACCATCACAGTCGCCATAACTAGGTGTTTGAGCGAAAGCGCATGGACAGGGAATCTTACATTTACACACGTCAAACCAATCACCTGACAAATTCCATCTTGGAATATTAGAAGACGTCACACAGGTGTATTGGAAATCCTACTATTTTAGTATACTGGGCTTTTAATTTCATTTGAATTGTAACTTTCAAAATTTGAGTTTTATCATAATGTTCTTTGATAAAGTGTATTAAGAAGAGTATCAAGATAGTTTCAGAAAAGTTCAGTCCTTACTTACTGGACCCGAATTGTTAACGCCATGGTAGCCGACGGCCGAACATCTTCATATTAAATTTATATTTTTTTAGATCTGTTATTTTTTTAACAATTTAAACGCATGATTTCCGTTACCAGTTCTGAAATAGTGCAATATCCAAAGAAGAGCAATTGGTTCAAGAACCCTAGAACCTTCTATTCCTCCGATATCGATTGTTTCCCAGCCAAACTTTGAAAGTATGTCATCTGTAATAATCTTTTTAGCTGCCTCATCGTTTCCACATATAAACATGGTAGGTTTCCCACCAGGGAAATCGGGATGTATCATATGAGGATTTCCAACAATGTTGAAAGCCTTAACAACTTTGGAATCAGGTAACATTCTTTGAACGGTCTCACCAGCAGAATCTGTGTGACCTAAAGC
>JALYLJ010000190.1 GCA_030774295.1 Thermoproteota archaeon | reverse complement strand
ATTAAAGGGGAACGTGAGCTGGGTTTAGACCGTCGTGAGACAGGTCGGTCTCTGCCTGACAGGGGCGTAGTTGTCTGAGGGGAAGTTGCCCCTAGTACGAGAGGAACAGGGCAACGCAGCCTCTGGTGTATCAGCTGTCCGACAGGGCACGTTGAGCAGCTAAGCTGTGTAGGATAACTCCTGAAAGCATCTAAGGAGGAAACCTTTCCCGAGAAAAGACAACCTTCTGTAAGGAGAAGGGCAGCTATAGAAGATAGCGTTGATAGAATGGAGGTGTACGCATCGAGCTTTTTGCGAGGTGTTCAGCCTGCCATTACTAATAGCCCAACGCACCTGATTTAGAAACTAACTAGATAATGGATTCAATATCATTCAATACGATAGAATTCACTATAAAGTTCAGTTTGCTCAATGTCAATTGTTCTTTTGTATGACAATCTTTTTTTATTTTTTTGAAATTTCATAATCGTAATAAATAGGTCTTGTAAAGGATTGTTGTAGTGACACACGACAGTCTAAACGGTCTGTATGAAAAAAAAACTCACAACTCAAAAAAAGCTTATGATAATTCTGCAAATATCTTCCCAGGAGGTATTAGTCATAACATTCGATTTTTCAAACCTTATCCATTTTTTGTAAATAAGGCAAAAGATAAGCATCTTTTTGACGTTGACGGAAATAAGTTTGTTGACTACTGGATGGGACACTGGGCATTAGTCCTTGGCCATTCTCCCACCATTGTTGTTAAAAAGCTTGCTCGACAAATACGTCAGGGCACCCTATATGGTACTGCAAATGATATCAGCGTTAATTTGGGAGAAACTATTAAAAAATCGATCCCTACCAGCGAACTTTTAAGATTCTGTACTACTGGGTCTGAAGCTACAATGTATGCTATTAGAATTGCTAGAGCTGTAACCAAAAAAAGGATTATTTGTAAAACAATAGGCGGGTGGCATGGATTTAATACTGACTTGATGCAGTCTGTGAATTATCCATTTGAAATTGATGAAGGAGTAGGTATGACGGGAAGGGAAGGTGATTTTGTCGAATCAATTCCATACAATGATCTTGACCGATCCATCAAATTATTGGACAGTGTAAAAGATGACTTAGCGTGCGTTATTCTCGAACCCATACTGGGTGGTGGTGGTTGTATTCCTGCAGATATCAATTACCTAAGAGGTCTAGAAGAGTACTGTAAAAGGAATGGTATATTATTTATCTTAGATGAGATTGTAACTGGGTTTAGACTTAATTTTGGAAGCTATTCGTCTATCTATCATCTGGATCCAGATATGATTACGCTTGGCAAAATTGTTGGCGGAGGGCTTCCGATAGGAGTATTGTGTGGCAAAAAAGAAATAATGAAAGTAGCAAATCCAGTTGAGAACATGAATAAGGAGCAGCTTTGTTATATTGGCGGCGGGACCTTTTCTTCGAATCCACTGACAATGACTGCAGGTTACGCAACTTTAGACTATCTCAGTCAAAATCGTAAGACGATTTATGATAAAATCAATAAGTTAGGGGATTTGGCAAGGAATGGCTTGAGAAAATTATTTTCAGATTATGGATTGAGAACACAAGTCACTGGTATTGGTTCCCTTTTTCTCACACATTTTCTTACAGATAAGGTAAACAGAATAACAAACGCAAATGATGTAGCATTATCTGATATTCAGAGTCTTACGCGATACCACTTCGCGTTGATGGCCAAACACGGAATATTTTTCCTACCTCGCAAAATGGGTGCGATCTCAACTGTTCACGATGTAAAAGATATAAAGAATCTGCTTAATGCCACTGAAAAAATAATTAAATCAGATATCTTTCTGAAAGTCAAAACCAAGAAAGCTAAAGTAATTTGAAAGCCAGGCCTGCATTACGAGGGTTGCATCATGAAGGTTGCGATGCGGTGACGTGTCGACAAATTGGCTGATACAAATTAATTGATATAGTACCAACAAATTCAATTATAGTTGACCATCCTTGAATAAAGATAATCGTCTCTCAACTTTTTCAAGCAATAACACTACACTTGATTTTCAAGATTTTAAATCCCCAGATAAAAGAAAAGTCTGGGTAGAAGCATTTGGATGTTCGGCTAATATCGCGGATGCAGAGATGATCAAAGGTATACTTTACAATAGCGGCTACGAATTGACTGCCACTAGAAAGAACTCGGATCTTAACATCATAGTAACATGCGCTGTAAAAGATGCTACTGAACACAGGATGATTTCAAAGATAAAAAAATACTCAAAGGAAAAACCATTAGTAGTAGCCGGTTGTCTGCCAAAAACAAGCAAAAAATTAGTCGAATCATTTTCACCCAACTCATCTCTCTTGGGGCCACAGTCGTTGAATAGAACGGTAGAAGTCGTTGACGGATCTTTGAATGGCCAGAAAATTGTGGCGTTAGATGATTCAATGTCAACAAAGGTAAACCTACCGAAAATGAGACTAAATCCAGTAGTCAGTATTATTCAAATCTCCAGCGGATGTCTTAGTGAATGTAGCTTTTGTCAAACGAAACTGGCAAAGGGTACTCTAACAAGTTATAGAATAGGTGACATACTACGACAGGTTAAAGATGACGTAGCATCAAATTGTAAGGAAATTTGGTTAACTTCTACCGATAATGGCTGCTATGGCTTGGATTTGAAAACTGATCTAGTTGACCTATTGGAAATGTGTTCTAACATTGAGGGAGATTATAAAATCCGCGTTGGTATGATGAATCCAATGTATGTTCCGAGATTTCTAGACAGATTGATTTCACTTTATCGTAATAATGATAAGGTCTTCAAGTTTTTACATTTGCCTGTGCAAAGCGGTAGCGAAAGAATTCTACGCAAAATGAAAAGGGGGCATACTGCTAAAATATTTCTCGATGTGGTAAAAGAACTTCGGAAAAAAATACCAGAGATAACAATTGCTACGGATATTATTACTGGATTTCCATCCGAATCTGAGAGAGATTTTGAAGAGACCATAAGCCTTATCGAAGAAAGTCAACCGGATGTTATCAATTCTTCAAGATATAGTGCTCGTCCTGGAACGCTTGCGGCAAAGTATCCAAGACTGAGTACAAAGATTGTTAAGGAAAGGAGTACAAGACTTCATACGATAATCAGGAAAACATCAATGAGAAGAAATCGAATTTGGTACGGGTGGAAGGGACAGATTTTGATAGATGAACTGTTAGATGAGGGGAAAATACAGGGCAGAAATTATGCATATAGGCCAGTAATAATAGAAATTCCAGGATCAAAAAAATTTGATCCGAAGCAATTGTTAGGGCAGTATCTATCAATAAAAGTGATAGAAATTTCAAATTATTCCTTATTAGGGGAATTAATTTCCTAATTCCCATAATCTTATCAACATTTTTGTACCAAATAAGATACTAGATTTAATCAACTAAATTTTTATTCCAATAGCCAATGTTCTGATTAGGGATTGATTGGCGTGTCAGACAATTGTATTGAATTACGAAAGCCTTCGTTATTAGTCGGAATAGGTAAAATCGGTAGGAATGTCGTATCAAAATTAAGCAATGGGGAACATGATTTTGTACTAATTAGTAACAATCAAGAAGAGCTCAATGACTGCAACTCGGTTCATATTGATTGCAACACTTGGATAAATCCTTCAAGCTACAAAATCCGGTCATTTGTAGAGTCTCATAAAGAAGAAATTTGCTCAAAATTATCAGGTTACAAAACCATCATTTTGGTAGCCAGTTTGTCCGATAAATCAGGTATTGCCATTGCACCAGTAGTTTCGCATATTGCAAAATCTATACTTGGCAAAAGAGTAATTTCACTTGTGACCATGCCGTTTGGACATGAGAAGGACAAATTGTTTCACGCAAGCATATCATTAAAAAGAATATCACTAAATTCTGACATCAATTTTGTTGTTGACAATGATGCATATGTAGAAATAAATCCTCAACTAACAGTAGAAGAATGCTCCAAAGTATCCGATGAAGTAGTCCTCAACACAATCAATTTGATTCCTGAGATAGAGCTGAATTTAGGAACGAATCTAGTTTCCGGAACATTGAAAGAGAACAATATAGAAGATGGCATCAAAGATCTCATTGCCCAGCTTTATTCATCATTGGGAACATCATCGATAACAAAATCTATTCTATATGTAAATGGCGGAAGAAATGAACCAATTGGAAGGCTAAACGAGATTTTGAGTAGTTTTCAAAATTCAATGGATGGCGATACAAATGATGTCTCATTCGTAGTTACTGATTCTTCTAGAAATAATATGCATCTCATTGCAGCGATAAAAGGAAGAACAAAATTTGATTCCTACGATCCTCTCAATCAGATACCTGACGAAAACGTTCTAGATTGGGATATACCAGAATCACATCCAAATATTGACCTACCATTACCGTTAATCGACTAGTCAGAAATTCATTTATTTTCTGAATTTCAATCTTGTATATTTTTCAGAAATTAGTTCAAAAGATAAAAAAGCAATTCTAAATAACTAACTTTATTTCTATTTACTTTTTTCTTTTTTCTTTCTGTTTTGCCTGAACTTTGTCTTCTTTTTGTTCTTCTACTTGCTTTTCAACCAGTTCTTCTTCTTCGAGTTCTACTTTGTCTTCTTTTTGTTCTTCTACTTGCTTTTCAACCAGTTCTTCTGAGATTGTCTCTTCGGATTCTGTCTCAGTTCTTTTTTCTTCAATGTATGAGCTGACCACTACTGTATCATCGTCTTCTTTTACCATTCTTAATCTTATCTTCCTTGGTGGGTTCTTTTTTCCTCTTGACCAGATATGTCTATTCAAATCTTGATCTATCTTGACTTTATCAGCCTGCATATGACGTTGAGTAAATTCCTTTATGATGTTAATTACTCGATCAGTTCTTCTGTACTTTGGAGTATCCCACGCTTTGGATAAGTTCACCGTGTATATTCTGGCTGTATTTTCTTCAGACATTTTTCTTCACTCCTAACCTACATTTACATCCGATCTTCGCCAAGCTCTTCGCTTTGGATTGGTTCTAACATGACGATGGGTTCGAATTATTACCCAGGCTGGCACTGGTCTGTTTTGTTTAACTCTCCTTATTAATCTCTTTTTCCTCGATGTATTCTTTCGTGCAGCCATTTTTGTAGATTGAGTTTTTTGCCTAATTTTAAGTGTTGGTTTATTTTCTGATTTAGACTTGAATTAAAAAGGACACATAATTCTATTCCTATGTCTAGACATCTATGCAGATAAAAGATTGATTATATTCAGGTATTAGAGATTAGAGTATATGGAGACCGAATCTGTGTGTTCTATCTGCTACAAATTCTTGAGCACAATATATGATACGAAAAAAATGAAACACCTACGCGTGATGCCAAAGGATAACCTGCGCAAAGATGGCTGTAAAAGCATATATCACAAAAAACTAACTGATTCGTTTAAGAGCTGACATTATTAGAAGGGAATTTTTGGTAATACCGATATTTGACTTTGACTGTACTGATAGCTTTTTTGTTTAATTCTTGACTATAATTTTTCCTTCCATGATTCCCGGATGAATCGAACAATAATATCTGAGAACCCCTTCTTTATCTGATGCGATTACAGTGGTAAAATCTTGTCCACTTGATATAAATCCGGTATTTACATTCAGCTCGTCAACAATAAAATCGTGTTTTCTAAAATCCTGATTTGCGATACTAATTTTTAATGGTTGATTTACTTTAACATTAATATCCGGATTAGTAACATTAAATTTATTATCTTTCATCAACAATAGGACACCTTCACTCTTTGACAATTGTACATTATTTTGAGAAATTATGTTTCCAATCCCCCATAACGAACCAACGACAATAAAGGAAATTGCAATTATGGCAATGATGTTATTGTTCAAATCAATTTACTAATTTAGAATTTACATTTAACAATATATTAATTGATGAATATAATTATAAAAATTAAAGTTTTAAAGATATAAAATAATTAGAAGTTTCAAATGTAATTGCGATATCGTTGGCTATTCTGTGCTGGTTTTTGTGCTTTCATCGGCACTTGCCGGTGCACTTTCAGTCTGACCCTGATTACTTTCAGCAGAGTCATTGACAATCTCTCCTGTTGCAAATCTATTTCCAACTTGTGTTATCTTTACTTTTACGTTTTGGCCGACCTTTCCGTTCTTTATGAAACATACAAATCGTTCTACTCTTGCTATTCCGTCTCCTTTTCTGCTTAATTCCGTGATCTGAACATCGTATTCCTTTCCTACTTCTACTGGTTTTGGACCAAACATGTCGTTTGTCTTAAATCCGTTGTAACTCATAGTTAACCTTGTCAAATAAATATTCCACATATAAACTGTCAATATTTATCTAATTCAAGTCCCTATTCTGAAATTTTCATTACACAAGCCTCTTAGACATTCGATAGCTGACAGTGATGCCAAATAACTTGTCCTGGGATTTGAAGGACTGGGTATATTTTGGACAACGATATGTATTTTTCCGAATGCGCCCTCGCCTACAATTTCGTGTTTATTTACTGATAGCGTCGGATCTGCAACAATCTTCACTTGTGTCTTTACCAAACCAATTCCTGCCAATGCTATTGATACTGCCACATTCACATTCGCAGGAAAAAGTTCTATAGCATCAACAGCATTACCTTCAAAAAGGACTGTTTCCTTTGAAATCTCATCAATCCTTATTTTTGAGCTCTTGAAATATGGTGCTCCTACAAATGACTTGGGATTCTTTGTCGTTACAATGGTTAAGGTGTCTAGATATTTTTTTACACTCCTTATGGAGTCCAGACCGGCTATGGCGCCGGTTGGTATCAATATTCTGGTGTTATTCAAATTCGATAAATTCTGCAACTCTCTCAAATAATCCTCATCAGAGAAGGCACCTACACTCAAGACTATCAGGTCTTTTTTTGATTCGATAATTTTCTTGCCATATTCTTTGACCGCTCTTTTTGAAGCACATTCTATTATGATATCAATGTTGGAATAGATCTTTGAGTTATAGAATTCATCAAAATCTGAGAATAGATGCAATTCGCCGGTGTCATAGTCTATTGAGTTGAAAACTGTAGATTCCTTATCAAATAACGCTACAATTCTAGCATTTGGAATCTCATGCCTTCTTGTTGCCGCAATGATTTCTTTACCAATACTTCCATAACCGATTATTCCAACCCTTTTTTCCATGTTATTCTAATTTGCACTTTCTCAATATTTGGTTTTACATCCTTGGTTATACTGCCTGTGGATCAAAATAATAAAGAATGATTTAAAAATTCAGATCAACGTCTTCTGCCGAAACGTTCTGGTTTTCTTTGTCCGGGCTGGCGTCTTTTTTCAAATCTCTTTACAAAGTTGATCTTGTTTCTTAATTTTGATATTGGACTGATTCTCTTTTTTCCCTCTATTTTAGGAGTTTGACCTCTAACTTTTCCCGCCTTTGTTAACGATCCATGAGTTGGCATTTGACAGTTGTTTGCTTTACAATATAATATATCTATTAC
>JALYLJ010000189.1 GCA_030774295.1 Thermoproteota archaeon | reverse complement strand
GATTAAAAGTGAGCGAAAAAGCGTTATCAACGAGAGGCTCACTCATATTCATGAACCATTCTCTTCCTCCTTCTTTTGTGGGATAGATTTCCTTGATTCCAAACTTATCTACTCCAGATAGTTTTGTGGCAGCTGATTCTGGATCTATATTGATAGAATATGATTGTTCTATAGCAGAATTCGAAAAGATCAAGGCTAATATAGATAAGGAAATTATTAAAAGTAGTTTAGTGTACACAGTAAGTATAATAGTATTAAATTGTCGATATTTATTTGATAACATGTATTTTTAACAACCTGATTGATATTCAGAATCAACCATTTCGAATGGTAGAAATCTCATTGATCCGGTCAATATATCCAGGAGGTAATGGAATGTTGGAACATACATCCGATAGTAAAAGTCATGAAGGTACAATTTTGAATATTTTCCCCTGCCCAATTGAGACTATGTATAGATATCCGTCTGGTCCCATCTCCAAGTCGGTTATTCCACCAAATCCCTCCCCAAATACAATTTGATCAAGGCCGTCAGAATTAGGGGTCTTTATTATTTTGCCTGCAAGAGGCCCCTCAAGAACAAGGCGGGCCCTGTCTTCATTGAGTTTAAAGTGATAAAGTCTGCCATTATGTACATCTCCTACGAACAGGTCATTTTTGTACTGAGGGCCATATTTGTCAGAAGACAAGAACTTTATTCCAGTTGGTCCAGCAGTATTTAACCACACGAGCTCCGGATCTCTATAAACACCTTTTCCGCCGAAATCAACCATATTTGATAGGCCAAAATCATCATCATTTTTAGCCAGACCCATTGTTTCTCGCCATCCACTGTTAAATGCTGGAAGGACCAAATTTATCTCATCACTATTGCCCGGGCCATTTTCCGTCTCCCAGAGATTACCAGTGACAGGATCAAAAGTGATACCAAAGCTATTTCGAATTCCATATGCGTAATAGAGTCTTAAGGGAACTTCATCTCCCAAGATCCCTTCCCCTACCGGCTGGCCATCTTGATTAATCCTAAGTATTCCACTTCTGCCATCTGCTTCTATTCCATCCCCATAGTTCTGAGCTTGGGTTTGGTATTTCACACCTTGGTATGACCCGTCAACATCACCTACCGGAATGTACAGATTGTTATCTGGTCCTACTATAATTGCTCCTCCATTGTGTCTAGGACCTGGTAGTGCTGGCAGATCCAATAGAAGGAGAGGATTTACAAGCTTCCCATCAATAAACTCGTATCTGTAGAGACGATTACCCAACGGTTTAACTCCTTTCTTCAGATCGTCACCATCATTATTGCTTTGTTCAATCTCTGTTAGATACAAGAAAACGTAGGTCTTTGAATCATGGTGACTGATAGCAATTCCACCCATCGCGCGCTCACTTTGCGTAGCTACAGTAAAGTCCAGGACTGGTTCATCCAAGAGCTTTCCGTTTGTTACCCTCCGAACTGTCCCTTTGTCTTTTTCAAGCACAAGCATATCGTTTGGACCTAGGAATGCCATAGTTGTTGGAAGATCAAGTCCACTAATTACTTCTTCAACACGAAAGTTAGGATCTCTGAATCTCAGTCTCCTCTTCCTGTGCATCTATTTTCGTAAAATATACTATCTGTAACAAACTGATAGATGAAACCATAATGATTAAAACTAGAATAAACTCGCCTTTTGTGATACTCACTAATATCATTCGTTTTGTTAGAGATAATAAATACATTATTAAAAAAGACCAGACCAGTTATTTAATTTACTCGAGCTGAAGTGTGTTACGATGACTCATGATTAATTCATAACCTTTTTTGCTTTTGGTTTTTTATTGACTGAGGCAAATTTCCTGACATAGCTAATTTAACAGAAATCGAGCAGTTAACATCTAGGTTTTTTCTTTTTCGTTCTGATGGCCGAGTACTTAACTTTACCATGACTAGGTTCCAAATTCAAATTTGGTTTTTTGCAGTCTTATGTTCGGAATGTTTTCGAACTATAGGCAATTAAGGGATCACAATAATGGATTGCATTCTTATTAAAAAAACAGAACGAAGCTCAGATGAAATATTCATGTAGACATGTTCTGCAAATTTAGCAATTTATTCTCAGTGCCGCAAGAAATAGAAGGAATGACAGTATTCAATCTTGGCTAACAAGAGCTTGAGCAGTGCTAGACGCACTGGCTACCAATCCAGTTGCGGCTGCCAAATGTTCGATTAGTACAGCCAAAATAATCCTCAAGTAATTATAAGGAAACGGACGCCGCCGTATAATTCTTGACATGTATTTGTAATCACAGTCCACCAAACGGTCGCAATTTCAATATATTGTCTGATTCTAATTCTTTTCATAACTCTGAAAGATCTGGCTGACTAATTTACAAAGTTCGACAATACTAATCTCATACTTGAAATTACCCTACACATGGATGAGCATAAAATAAGACTAGTTCAAAAGGGATATCGGTAAGGTCGTTCCATTGATTTAAAGAGAATTAAAATTCGATATAAGGATAGAATGGTGAGGAATCAACGAGGTCATTCCTGAGCTGTATGAATAGCTGGCTTTATTTCGGTGAATAATTATTTCAAAGTTTAAGTAATACTAGTTTATCAAAAAGTATGAATGGCTGATTTATGGGCTTTTGTTCTAGTGTCAATTCCAGCTATGATCATATTAGGACTAAGACATGCACTTGATG
>JALYLJ010000188.1 GCA_030774295.1 Thermoproteota archaeon | reverse complement strand
CCCTTCACGCTTACGGAGAATAATACGCCAGCTAAGACCTGCTTGCATTCCCTCAAGTACCAGAAATCCAAATAGCTTCCTATCATTGTGTAAAGGTACTCCCCATTCTTTATCATGATAATTAATCTCGATTGATTCTTTTGCCCACTCGCATCTTGGATACATTTCTTGTACTGAATATATTTTTTGAACTGCATCGTTATATTTCTACTCACCTCATCATAATCTTTGGATTTAATAAAAAGTATCAATATCAATAAATTTTCCACTCTTCGAATCTTCGAAAATTTGAATCACGATAAAAGATCTTCTCTTGAGAACTTGCCTGCAAGTATTTTTCCAGGTTTTGATTCATAATCTGAAATACCAATACCAACGGCAATCATAGTCTCCTTATCTTTTGCATGAGGAGACAAAAATTCTGTCACAGCGTCGTCATAAAAAGTTGATCCTGAAGCACCAATTCCTTGACTATACGCAGACAGGTAGATTCTCCCTGCTATGATTCCAGATTCAAATTGGCATAGCCTGTAGCCTCTATTTCCTAGCGTTTCCAATATTAATTTTAGATTGGTCATCATGTAAAAAACAGCACTGGCATCACTAAACAGAGGTTGTTCTAGACAAAGATATCCTGATGTATTTCTGTGAAAGTTTGAATTTAAGAGATTAATTGAATTATCTTTTCGATTAAAAAAATATGCTCCGCTTTGCAAATTAGCTACTTCATTAGCAATGAAGTAAATATCTATCATAGATTTTTTGTCAACAAAGTCTGAATCAATATGCCTAGTTAAGCTATAAAGAATATTTGAAAGCTGTTCAAATGCAATTGGCTGCCTCGAGAATTTTCTAGTAGATCCCCTTAAAAGTATGACATTGGATAGCGATTGTGAAATTATGGGTCTAGGATTTATTTGCTTTGATTCCACGATACCAGCTTTTTCTGGTTCCTGAAATTCGATCATTGGTACCGAATCTGTCCACCTACGTACCTCTTCGCTTGAATTCAACGATGATGCATTATGTAATTCCCAGATCTGGGGATATTCCATTTCTTTATTCTTTGAAAGTGGAACAATATCCGGAACAAATCTAGACGGATATTCCATTTTCTTTGGCTTTTCTTGTGAACATCCAATTCCAATTGGTGCTAAAACCACCGATGCTTCTTTTCCTTCATCGAGACATAACATATCATTTACAACTTTGTCAACAAACCCAAGTATCAATTTGGTATCCAATCCGAACGACATTGCAGTTGCAATCAAATTCGCAGCAATCACACCTGAATCCCAAAACCAATGTCTATACGAACGGGCCTGATATTTCCAAGCGTTTCTCAATGCAATCGAGGTTAGAATTATAGTAAACGGTGAATTCTTTATTTGATCGTTATCTCCCGCAGCCTCTGCCAATAATAATCTATAGTCCCCTTCTCTCAATTTTGTTAGAGTGAACTGGCCGGGGCAGAAATGATAGATACCTGCTCGCAAACCGTTAATGTTTTTGGACACTATATAGACTTCAATTGGGTATAAGGCGCCAGTTGCAGGAGCAGCACGCATTAAATATTTACCATGAGGAAACTTGATTTGTCTTGTAATTCCTGATGAAAAAAAAAGTAATGATGACAACAATTTAATATCTATATCCATATTGGCGCTAACTGAACGAGAAACTTTAACCGTATCTATCATGGTAACAACATTTTGGTCAGGAGTGGGAAAATCTACTGGGAGAGCCATTGATGGAATCTTTGAATAAAATTTAAATGCTTTTGGCTTATTATCCCAATCAAGGTAATGGCTAGATGATCTAATGCTAAATTCAGAATGCTTAGTTTCTTCGTGATATTCTAATGCGTATTTAATATCTTCGTTCATATGCCTCTCTTCTAAATTAGAGAATTTGTGTTATAAGAATTGATCTTGCTTCCCTGGAGTTGTGAAATTGATTGGTTTGACTAGTGTGAGCAATCAGTTGACATAATTATCATTTACTACACAAAGAATCTATTCTAATGAGGTCAGTGTAGTCAATATCGATATCTAAAGCATGACAAAATTTAAATAGTTTCCATTCAAGTAATTTTTGATGACTCTCTCAATAAACTGTAAAGACGCAGGCGATCCGGTTTGTACCCATACTATGTACGGAAATACTGAAGAAGAACTACTTCAGAACGCTAAAGAACATGGAATTAAGGTACATGGTTACACTGAAGAACAATGGAACGAAGAAATTTCAAAGAACCTGGAGCATTTTAGAAAGGTAATAAAGAAAACTTAGCCTTACGCGCCCTTCATATTGAAATACCTAATAGAATGCAAGGTTTTTTTGTGCACGATTTTGACTTGGACGTAAAAGTGTAAATTCGGTATACTTCCTTATACTATTATTTAGTAAAATATAATACCTATTATTTAACATAAAATCAATTTGGTTACAATTGACCTTAATTATTGGAGATAAAGAAACTAGAAATCGAAAGAATTAATATTGGTCTAGTATCCAAATGAAAACTAAAAATGTCCGAAGAGGGAATTGCAACTCAATTACTGCAGGAAAGTATTGGAAAAAATGTGCTTGTGAAACTAAAGGGAAGAAGAACAGTAAGGGGAAAAATTAAAGGATTTGACAAACAGATGAATATCGTAATAACCGAAGCTACAGAAATTATAGAACAACAAAGCAATAATAATAACAACTCTGAAAAAACTAAAGAGCAAGAACAAGAGTCGCAAGTAGGCGATGCACTGATACGGGGCGATAATGTAATTACAATAGCAGTTTTATAAAATAGATTTTTTCTAACCAGTCTTAAGTTTCTATATGATCTGTAGAAAATAGAATAATAGATTTAGATTTTCTTGTATATTATGTCATAGAATGGTAACAATAACAAGATAATCTTCTCATATCTATGAGCTAAACTTCTAATTGAAAAGTTTTATTGCGTTGTTGAATTCTGAATTATCTAATGGTGCCACCTTGGCCAGCTCTATATTTTCTTTAACATGTTGAAGTTTCTTTTGTCCAATTAATGGAGCAAGTATGTTTGGAGTGGATCTGGTTATTTGAATTATTTTTAATAGTTGATTATTGTAACCCAAGTAATCGGGTATTTTTGCAGTAAACAATTTAGCTTGAAATAGCGGTACACTCGTAAAAACTCCAATTTTTAATCTATTACAAGCCTCTAGAATAGTAAGTTTAGTATCTCTACCAACAGATTGATTCTTGAGTAAATATGCTTCTGTATAGGCTAGATTGTATGGTAGTTGTATAAATCGAAATCCATGATCCTCTCCTCCTACGTCTTCTGCTATTCTTACCATATCTTCCAAAGATAGATGTCCTGTTTCATTTTGGGGCAATCTAAAACATGTCCAGGTTGCCATTCCGTAATATCTAATTTTGTTCTTCGATCTATACTCTTCATAAACTTGAAAAACCCTTCGTATCATTTCATCAAAATCACTCCTTGTGATGTCTTCGACCCAGCTCTCATAAGCATTATGAACATACACAAGATCGATAGTATCAAGTTGCATGTTTGTTAGTGACTTGTCAATACATTTACGAATATAATTGGGATTTAATACATTATATCCAGAGCTGATGTCTTTGGAGTCTATTATTCCTTGTGAAATGAACATTTTATGCATATATTCAAGTACGTCTATTGTTGGATAATCACCATCATTGGTAATGTATCCATTTTTTGTTGATATAAATACTTGATCGCGCGAAACAATGTCGTCGTCAATTAGTTTTTTCATCGCATTTCCAATATTTTTTTCTGATTTCATCGAACGATAATTTATGGCAGTATCGATTATGTTCATTGCCCCGGACTTTACGCATTCATAAATCGCGTTCTCCATATCACGATCATCTTCCGGCGTAATTTGCCCCAAATAAGTTCCCATACCTAAACTTGAGAAATTTAGATTATCAAAAGAACGGAAGTGTGAATTTGCTATGCCATTTTTTATGGCATTTTCCTTAAATTTCCGTGTGCCTTCCGGAGTAGCAAAGCCATGTATAGCTCTATATTCACTAACCAATGACTTGAACGTACTGATATCCATTTTATATTTTATGTGAATTGCTCAGTAAAAGTAATAATTGCGAATATCTCTTACAAAAGAAAAATGATACAATCTCATGTTTCTAGGTCAAATTAGGATCTGTAAATGTGAGTATTGTTACTCGTAATGGTTTTTAATGCCTCACGAAAAAGAGGGTAATATCAATATCCTCGTCTACAAAACAAAATGTCAAATTCTGATGATCCCACCAGTCTATGTCCACGTTATTCTCACTAAACCAATAAAATATAAAATAATTTAAACCGGTGGACTGGTACCAATGTCCAGAGATTCTCCACCGGCTAATGACAATTTTAGGTGCTAAGCCTACTCATAGATAACATAAGACGTATAAGAATCTGGCTTACCTAAGTTTACTTACGGCCCCGCTGAAATTAGATATTTTTTAGAAGTTTTAAATAAGAATTTGCATGTAATCCTCTGCCTGTCTTGAATTCATTGTTGGGATTGTCAATCTGGTTGGTTGGTTCTTGTCTTTAATCGGATAGGCGCCAATCAATTTACCATAAAAATAGAGATAAGTAAATAACATGTACGACGTTACCAGATAAATATTAATACATATTTGTGAACAACTTAACTCACAGGAATGTCTAAAAGTCATAAGGACCATTTTGAAAGTCTCTTGAAGGAAATATTGAAAATCAATTCTTCATTAAGGTGGATTGCCATAGCCGACTCTAATGGTACTTTGCTCAATATCGCCAGAAGAGATGGTCTTGAGCCCTTAATGACCCGGCAAGAAAATCAAGAATATACCCTAAATGCAATAACTAGACATAAATCGAGGCTGAAATTTGAGGACAAACTAGGTAGACTGGTGTATTCTTTGGGTAAATATGAAAAACTCGTAAGGATTGTTACTCCTATAAATAACAAATATTATGTTCTACTTACAGTTGATGTTGAAGAGCCTCACATTGATTCTCTTATGAGAGAACAAATAATTCCAAAGATAAAAGACAACATTCAATATTTTGAATAGCTTATACTAATTGTAAATATAAATAAGTTTTAAGCCGCTTATACGTATTATTAGTAATATCATCATATGACATTTTTTTGATTATTATCAGAAATCCTAGTAGGAATTATAAAGTTTTAAGGAGTATTAATCCTATTCTTCTTATGGCTAACGAAGATCAAATTGAAAATGGCAAGAAGATAATTGACTCAGAAATCACAAAAGTTATTTTGAATTCTTCCTTAATAGAATCTGGTGGATGTGCATCATGCCATGTATTGTTCAAACTCGTTGAGGCCCTATCATTGAACGAATCTGATGCTGGAGATTTATTATCCCAAGTATTGTATGAAAATCCAGAATTAAATGAAAGATTTATTGAAATGATAGAAAAAATTCACATGAAGGAAAGACTTATGGGAGTTCAATTTTCTATTAAGAGCAGGGAAGCGAAGAACAGATACATCGACGCAAACATCAAAAATGTTATATCCGAATTATCCATCGATATCAAGAACTATGGACTAGAAATAGTCTTGAGGAAATTGTTATTGTCATTAATTTCCGTACAGCTAGCTCAAAATATTGGTGTAGACCATCATGCAGCAACCGAGGAGCTCTACTACTACATGAAAAAGAGTGAAAACACTAATGAGGTTGTTAATGAATTCATCAGCAAGTTATCAGCAAGTCATTTAAAATAAACCATTGGTAATTATTCATAAGGAATTCATATCTTAATTGAAAGCTGTTCGAGTTTTCTTTTGACAAACGGAGTATCAATTAGCTGAAAACATCCTAGAAATCAAAAATATAATAAATAGTTTCTATTTTCTCAATCTATGGATTATTCAAAACTATGTGAATCTATATTCAACTTGAACAACGATGTAAGATACGTAGCAGTCATCGATGATGCAGGATTACCTATTGCTGGAGGGATGAGAGGAGGTATAGATTCTATTATGGATGAAAATAATGAAGAGTTATACCTAACGCATACAGCATTGCGTAAATCTATGAGAGAAAGATTTGACAGTACTATGGGCAGATCAAGGTTTGCCTACGTCGAGAGAGAAAAGATATCGATTCTGACATTATACATGAATAAGTATATCTTACTTGTTACAATGGAACCAAATATTAATTCACATACTTCAATTGACATAGCAGAAGACATATTGGAAATGATAAATGGAAAGACACAGTAATCTATCTTGGTATCTATCATAGTACGACATGGCATTTTCTTGTCCCAAAATTTATTTCAGTATTTTTTAATTGTTTAATTTAGATACCAGTTTTTCCATAATAATCCTTGTATTAGATTTATTTGGAACTGTGGTTTTTGCCGTAACGGGTGCACTCAGAGCGATAGAACACAAGTACGATATTGTGGGAATAATAATTCTTGCAACTGTAACGGGAATACTTGGTGGAGTAATGAGAGATACTATTTTGGGCATTTTCCCACCAAATAATTTTTCAGATACTATTCATATTGTTATGACTACAATAACTGCAATTATCATTTTTCTTCTTTATCATAGAACAAAAAAATATGAAAACTTGTTCAATATCTTTGATGCGGTAGGACTCGGTGTATTTACTTTTACAGGAGCTTCCATTGCTTACTCTCTGTTTAGTTCAAACATGGTATTAATCGTTATTTCAGGTCTGATAACAGCTTTTGGAGGAGGAATTCTAAGAGACGTATTTGTAAGAGAACCTCCGATTGTTTTCACCAAAGAAGTGTATGCGGTAGCCAGTTTCATAGGTGTTATTATATTCCTTATATTAGTAAACATAAAACTGCAATTTGAATATACAGCAATTGCTGTAATTCTAGTTACTACAGGTGTTAGATTAATATCCATAAAGCTACACTGGAATTTACCAAAGGTAAAGACTTAAATTAATTTTAACAATCTTTCTATCTATAGAATTCAATAGTTCTAAAGGACTACATGACCATAAATAGTTTAGAATTTCTTTATACTATAAGTTACTAATTACTCATATTTTTATCAAAATTTTACCCAGTTGTTGTCCTCTTTCTAATATGGTATGAGCTTTCTGTAATTCAGATAATCCATATACAGAATCAACTCTTGGCAAGATCTTTTTCTTACTGACAAATTCAATTAATTCTAACAGCTCTGATTTTGAGCCTATTAAAATGCCAAATAACTGGATTTGCTTTGAATAAAAAGTTCTAATTTGAAAATTTGCGATATTTCCTGATGTGGTACCACATAATGCAATTTTCCCACCCTTTCGAACACAGTTAATACTCGTGGCAAAAGTCTTCTGACCTGCATTATCTACAACACCATCCACTCCTAGTCCACCCGTTATTTTTTCTACTTCCAATACTACTTCTTTTTTCTTTCGATTTATTACATTATCAGATCCTAGACTGCGTGCGAAGTTGAATTTAGAATCATCTGACACACTAGTTATGATTTTTATCCCTAATGCTTTTGCAATTTGGATCACAGCCATACCAAGACCTCCTGTGGCACCGTATACTAATAGAGTATCATCTTTTTTTAGTTGTAGTTTTTTAAATATATTCCACGCAGTCAAATATGAAATTGAGAGTGTAGCAGCGTGCTCATCACTTATTTCATCAGGTATGGGCACGATATTTGCTTTGGGAACAACCACATATTCGGCATAACCACCATCATAATTACTTAAACCACCAATTATTGAAAAATCTCTACATATCGTTTCATTCCCATTCCTACAATTATCGCAATGATTACAGCTTATTCCAGGATATACGAGAACCCTTGTTCGTCTAGGAAACTGGTCATAATCTCCCTCCAATGACCCTACAATATCGCTTCCGCAAATATGAGGAAAGGTGATAGGCATACCTGGAATCCCAATCCTTGTCCAAATATCAAGATGATTTAGGCCACAGTATTTTATCTTAATGAGACTCTCCGAGGAATTTGGTACTGGAGTCGGAAAATCTTCCGCATATTTTAAAACCTCGACAGGACCATGATCATATATGGGAACAGCTT
>JALYLJ010000187.1 GCA_030774295.1 Thermoproteota archaeon | reverse complement strand
AAAGCGTTGATGAGGGTCTCTTAGATTTTCCATCATTAAGATATGATGAAGAGGTATGGCTTTGTTGGAAAGAAGGCGAGAATGAAATAAAATTTTGGCATAGAAAGGATGAAGGTTTTATGGGTAGAAAACCATTAGCAACTACCAACATTATAGATCGGTAGTAAAACGCCTAATCCATAATATAGTGTTACTATCGCAAAAGAACATTATATTCATAATCGATATAATTACCAGATTTTAGTTAACTCATTTAATCTATACATAAAGTGATCACATAAGATTTAAATCATGTCTTAGAACACCCTTTTATGGTAACTGTCATAAATGCTTAAGGACTTCTCCAAAATACATACATTTAACAAGAAAAAAATCAACACTCACATGAATACATTTGAGATCTTTAAGCAGATCTACATGAATTATGACAATGTATTTATTTTAGAATCTTTAACCGGGCCCAGGGAACTTTCGGAATTTTCGGTAATTGGATTTGATCCGGAATTTACGGTAAAGTGTGACAGATCTAGATTTCAAGTTTTTCGAAAGGAAAAAATGATTTGTGATAAACAAGTAGTAGATCCGCTTGTAGAATTAAGGAAAATAATGCCAATTATTAACGAAAAGAAACTACGATATATCGGTGGTGCAGTAGGATACGTTAGCTATGAAGCCATCAAATTTTGGGAACAGTTACCATCTAAGAAAACTAACAAAATGTTTCCATTAATGGAATTTGGGATCTACACTGATGGTTTAATCCATGACAAGAAGGATAACGAAACTTACTATTTCCACATTGGTAAAAAATCTAGATTTAGTCAACTAGAGAAAATCATAAAGTCTAAAAAACAAGCCAGAGCAAATAGGCTTTCCTATTCAAAACCAGTATCGGAAATATCCAGGAGCAATTTTATTGACAATGTTAAGAAGGCAAAGGATTACGTATATCAAGGAGAGGTCTTTCAGGTAGTAATATCGAGAAAAATCAATTTTGTCATAAAAGGGGATCCATTGTGTATATATGAGAATTTACGAAAATTGAATCCATCACCATATATGTATTTTTTTAAACGAAAAAAGCGATTAATAATTGGATCCAGTCCTGAAATGCTACTTCGCGTGATTGACAACAATATTGATACATTTCCTATTGCAGGAACACGACCTATTACCAATAACGAAAGTCAGAATAGAAAATTGAAAAACGAGCTCTTAAGGGATAAAAAGGAGCTAGCAGAACATACCATGCTTGTCGATTTAGCAAGAAACGATCTTGGTAGAGTATGCAAATTTGGGTCGGTTCGTCCAAAGGAATTGATGATAGTAAAGAGATTCAGTCATGTTCAGCATATAGTGTCTCAGATAACTGGTGAGCTCTACAAGAAATACGACTGCTTTGATGCTTTTAGGTCATTATTTCCTGCTGGAACAGTATCTGGAGCGCCGAAGGTCAGAGCGATGGAGGTAATATCAGAACTAGAAAAAACGTCAAGGGGGCCTTATGCAGGGGCCTTGGGATACTTTTCCTTCAATAGATGCTGCGATTTTGCAATAATCATAAGATCCTTATTCATAAATGGGAAAAACGCCTACGTTCAATCGGGCGCCGGAATAGTTATGGATTCCGTTCCTACTAATGAATACTTGGAAACCAAGCAAAAAGCTGGAGCATTATTTTCTGCACTGCAGGCAGCAAAGAGAAATAATTCAAAATAATTACCAAGTAACTTTACCAATTCTTACTAAATTTATTGAAACATGTTACATTTGTTATACTTCCCTAAGTTTAGTATTGTCAAAGGGCTTTGATCGTAACCAACAATATCTAAAGTAATCCAAACACCACTCATGAAAAAGCATATTATTATCATCATCATTGTCATCGTTCCTGTTTATGCTACCGAGAAAAGCACCATTCATATCTGTTTCACCTTTAATTGATGGAAACATCACAAGCGCCTTTTTTTCATTTAGCACTACTGAGACTTTGACCTCTTCTGTCATTTTTCTTTCAACTAATCCGTTTTTCAGCAAATCGTGAAAATTTATCTCATTTAGGAAATCTTTACCTTTTTTTGGTATTACGGCATTTTTTGGTAATATATAATTAAAACTAATCTTTCGATCCTTCACTACCTTTGCAGCTACTTCCATAAGATCTAGAGGGACTTGGGGGATCATGCCATAAATAAACTCCTCGGAGTGTCTATACATCTCTTTAATTTCCTCAATTACTGCGACCAGACCTTGGACAAAGGTACTGTTATCCAGTGATCCTATTCTCTGAACAAACTTCATTGGAAGATCCGCGAAATAGTGATCTGAGAAATAAGCCTTGTTTTTTGATAGAAAATTAATGGAAGGTATTTGCGTAACTATTGTATTCCCAAATGTCGTCAGAGAGTAGGCGCCATTTGAATCCTTACTTACAATACCTGCTTCCATGAGCCTATTAAAATTTCTATGGGCCTCTTGCATCGTTATCCCAAGATGTTTTGCTATTAATGTCAAGTTCATCTTGGAATTTATGAGTGCATTTATTATCTGAAGTCTTTGAGAGTTTGATAACTCTATGAATGTCTTTTCGGAGTCTTCAAAGACAGTCTCAGTACCTTCCATGCCTATTACAGTTGCGTTCATCTTTATAAGTTAATTTTCTATTCGAATATCGACACATAATAGTCAGGATATTTTATTTATAATACGTATTGTAACATCTAAGACACCTATGTGGAGTTACTCTAAAGCAGGGGTTGACATAAAGAAGATTCGTAAAATACAAGATGAAATCGGCGTACTTGTATCAAAAACTCATTCTGGTTTTGAAAGTAAGAATTGGAAAATAATATCTGGATTTGGGCACTACGCAGGACTTATTGAATTGGATTCCAAAGTCATTGCATTGCATACTGATGGAGTCGGTACTAAAATAATAATTGCCCAATTAATGAAGAAATTCGATACTTTAGGTATTGATTGTGTTGCCATGAACGTTAATGATATAATATGTGTGGGTGCGGTTCCAATAGGTTTCCTGGATTATATAGCATTGAAAAAACCCGATCATTACCTTGTCAGAGAACTATTGAAAGGATTGACAAAAGGAGCAAAGGAATCAAGGGTTGCAATAGTTGGTGGCGAGACTGCGATACTTCCAGATCTTCTAAATGATACTGAGGAAAATACATTTGATCTTGTCGGTTCTGTTTTTGGTATGTGTGATAAAAAAAGATTAATCATGGGCAATAAAATAGTAGAAGGTGACATTATTATTGGGTTGGAAAGCAACGGATTGCACTCAAACGGATACTCACTTGCCCGAAAAGTCTTACTCCGCAAATTCGATTTGCAAAATTCTTCCTCATTTCTTGACCATTCAATCGGTGAAGAACTACTGAAGCCGACAAGGATATACGTAAAGCCTATTCTTGATTTACTTGAAATAGAACTAACCTCAATTCATGGACTTGCTCACATAACCGGAGGTTCGTTTAGCAAATTATCAAGACTAAATAGTAAAATTGATTTTAATCTTGATAATCTTCCACAACCAAGAGGCATATTCAAGCTCATTCAGAAGACCGGCAAGATCTCCTATGAGGAAATGTACTCTACATTTAACATGGGTATTGGGTTTTGCATAGTAGTTTCAAAATCTGGAGTAGATAAAGTAGCGCACGTATTGGATAAGCACAAGCTAAAATATCATAAAGTAGGACATGTCACGAAAGGACATGGCAGTGTATTCATGTCAGTAATGGGAAAAAAATATCTCCTCAGTGATTGATAATTTACCAAACTTTACTTGTTTGATACAAAAGAGTCTTGGAAGAATAGTGTCACGATGCAACACCCGACCCTATTAGCCTCCATCTGTCTGCAATTCTTCTACTAATTGCAACTCTACTTTGACTAACCATGCATACTGGTTTCTTCAATTTAATTTCTACGACATGATCTTTAATATGAGTAACTGTGCCAAGCGTTGCAGCAGTGCCAATATTTAGTCGCAATGATTCTTTTATTTTGATTGGATCAACTTTTACCAGTTCTTGGGTCCCAACAGCTGTTTCAAATAAATTAAGTTCGATTCTAACATCATATACGTCGGAAGGAAGCGAGTTTGGGAGTCCTACCAATGAGCCTATTAACGAGTCACTCTTTACTAAATATGGATCCAGTGTCGTTCCAAGTGCGACCAGACCACCTGGTTTTACGACTTCTACGATTCCTGCACCAGTACCTAATGAGGAGATCTTTGACATTATAGGTTCGTATTTACCCTTTTTCTCATCATGGATTCCGGGTCGTATCTCAATTTCGTCTCCTGTCTCAAAATCTCCCTGGATTAAGGAACCACCAATAACTCCTCCTTTAACATCACTTATAGGAAGACCTGGTTTATTGATATCAAATGATCTTAGGACGTGCATTAGAGGTTCAGAGTTCTTGGATCTTTCCGGAGTTTTAATATTAGTTTCAATAGCCTCAATTAGTGCATCAATATTTAATTTGTGTTGGGCAGAAACTGGAATAATTGGTGCAGCATCTGCAACACTTCCTTTAACAAAGTTCTTTATTTGTTTATAATTTTCTATTGTTTCTTCATATGATACCAAATCAACTTTATTTTGAACTACTACAATTTGCTTTATGCCAAGAGTCTGTAGGGCCAATAAATGTTCTCTAGTTTGAGGTTGGGGCACTTTTTCATTTGCTGCAGTCACCAAGATTGCGCCATCCATCAAAGCAGCTCCTGAAAGCATATTTGCCATTAAACTTTCATGTCCAGGAGAATCTACAAAGCTTACTACGCGTTCGAATTCAGATTCCTGGCCACAATTAGCGCATTCAGGTTTTGTTGAATAGCATGTTGGTGGAGGACAATTCTTACATTTGTAAAAAGCAGCATCAGCATATCCTACCTTTATTGTAATTCCTCTTCTTAGTTCCTCACTATGGCCACTGGTCCAAACTCCAGTTATGGATTCAACTAGTGTAGTTTTTCCGTGGTCGACATGACCAGATGTACCAATATTAACGCAAGGTTGATAACCGTATTGTTTGACGTACCAGTCGGGTAAAGTTTCTTTCCAATGCAATAAGTATAGTGAAATTTTACAGAGATATTAATTTAATTGAAAGTATTTCTCTCGAAGTTATCATTATCCAAGAAGATGCGGGAAATAACTATTGTTCGGCTTTTTCGGATTCAGTCGTCGAGGTTTCAGCAGGAGTTGGCAAGTTTCCTTCCGTGAGTAAACAATTTATCTGATATATTTCCTCTGTAATCATATTTCCCCTGACCAGTTTTCTCTTTCTTATGCCTTCCCGATCATCTCTCATGCACGCACCTTTGGACAACAGCACGTATTTTTTTACACCCCCGTGGACATCACTTCGGATAGGGGTTCCAGATTTATCACTACCACCTTTCAATTGGATCTTTCCAGGAGTTATACCAACAACGGAAGCATCTACCATTTCTCCTACCCTTAGCCCCACCAGGGGTTGAGCTTCTTTGTCCTTTAGTTCCTTGCTAACGCTTTTACCATTCTTATCAGAAACTATTATCTTGAACTGAGTCAATATGGATTCAAACAAATATCACATTTAATTAATCTTTGCAGAATAAACGCCAAATCCTTAATAAGTGCCAATTCGATTACCTGTAAAGTGCACATCGAAGAAAAAAAAGAAGATGGAAATGAAAGAAGATGCTTACGATGTGGATACTCCATGTTTAGTATTCAAAGCTGCCATCTGCGATGTCAAAATTGCGGTTCCGAATTAACCTGTTCTGACAAAGGATATTTTTGGTAAAATTACAATCAATTTATCCAACCCTAGTTGTGTGAGAGGAAATTCATACATACAAAAATACATACTTACGCATATTCATGATTACCCAGTTTGATAATTTTAATGATTGATTTGATTTACTTTGTAATTTACAGACTGCCTTTAAACTGATAATTATCAGCCATATTTTCAGCCTTTGATTTCATCGTTTCTATATAATTTTCATAATTATCTGTATAACCACAATTTTTACACTCAACTCTTGTAACGTCGTCATCAACTTGTGCTCTATTATCACATTTGGGGCATTTTGCGTCAAGCAATCCTACTTTAATTCACGCATTCTCGTTATTATATTTTGGGAGTTTAAGCCTGAATGTTGGATTGTCCTAATAGTGGAGTTGCCTTGAGAATAATAATCTCTGAATTAGGATTATTTTCAGTTAGTCTTTGAAAATCTGTCTTTGAACAAGAAACTATTATGAGTTTTTTTTCACTTGAGTAAAAGTCAAACATAGAATCTTGTCTTTCAACATCACCCACATAATCTTTCAATCTTGATTCCAATCTTGATATTATTTCCAATCTATCACCCCTCATTTCATTTGGATCAAAAGTCCATGAAATTATCGCTTTTGTTTTGCTTGCTTTCAATTCATATTTCTTTAGAATAATCTTGATTTGTTCGGTCAAGTGTTTTATGTAGTTCTCTACTGTGGCAATATTGCCCTTAAGCAAGAGAGTCAATGGAGAAATTCCAGTCAGAGATGACAATATGATATTCAAATCAAATAACCCTCCTACTAGGTCATCGAGATACATCTCATCAAATGATTCGGTTTCAGTATTCTGATGTTGAAAATTATTATCAGCGAATTTGCAAATTTCAAATATAGGCGACATCAAGCCATAATGTCTCAAAATTCTAATACAATAAATGTACTCTGCAGACTCAATATCTACTACCTTCATTGTTTTGTCGGAATAAAGTCCACTTAACATGCTTGCAAAGTTAGAATTCAACTCAGTTTTGGTTCCGATTATTGCATCAAAGTTTGACGAAATGGAACTAATAGGCATATAGTGATAGAATATGTTTTTTCCAACACTCAGACCTGTTCTATGTTCTATCATAGCTATGTTTTCATTGTTTACTCCAAAGCCTGCAGGAACGGTGTAGATTATTGAACTATCTTTGCTCACATGTTTTATCACATCCTGAAACTTAGACACAATATGGTTCCTTGCATCAGGCCATGATTTTCTGATTCTTGGGCTAAAAAAAATAAATGAAGCATTATTGATGGCTACATCAAAAGGTTCAAAATCCAAGAGAGTTTCGTCTTGAATAAATGAGGTTACGCTAGAATAGGTCTTGGCGATATTAGGTTTAAGGGTAATCGCCATTCCAGATGAATCATCGATAATTGAAACTGGTATACCTTTATTAGAAATATGAGAAGCAATTCTATATCCTTCAGTACTTAACCCATAGACAGCTACCTTCGATGATTCAACAGTCAATGGCAATATCGACCCCAATTAGCATATGTGTGTTCCTGAACCAAAATTAAAATTGGTAGAAGAAAAGTTTTTTCTATGAGGATACTTATACATGGTGCTTGAGAATCTGGTTTGACGTTTTAACCCCAAAACAAGTTATGTTCTTCAAATATGCAGTGGAACTCCTAAAACAAAGAGATTACGAAGTCCTGTGTACGGCAAGAGACTATCGAGAATGTGTAAAGTTGGCTAGATTAAAGAAATTTGAGCTGAGATTGGTGGGAAAGTATGGGGGTTCTTCAAAATATGACAAATTAAGAGCAAGTTCTAGTAGGATTTTCGATTTGGCAAAAGAGATTGAGCGATTTAATCCAGAACTTTGCATTAGCTTTTCCTCGCCCGAAGCGGCAAGAGTTGCGTTTGGTTTGGGAATTCCTCACGTCACCTTTAGTGATTCCCCACATGCACGGGCCGTTCAAAAGTTGACAATTCCGTTCGTTAATTATCTCTTGTGTCCTTGGATTATTCCTTTTTCAGCATGGAGCAATTTGGGTATCTCGAGAAATCAAGTTGTTCGTTATCGGGCACTAGATCCGGTTGCGTGGATAAGGAAGGAAACAAAAAATATAGACTCGGGTAAGTTAAAGAAAAAATATCAACTTTCAAAAACTAATACGTTTGTGATTAGGCCTGAAGAAAGTAAGGCGTCATATTTGATCGACAAGGCTAATAATAATGTGAATAATATTTTGAAATCTATAGTTCAGAACTTTCATGATACAACAAATATCCTGGTCCTATGCAGATATCAGGACCAAATAAGACAATTCAAGGAAAAATATGGCGATAAAATCACGGTATTGGAAAATGTAGTCGACGGCTTGGAGC
>JALYLJ010000186.1 GCA_030774295.1 Thermoproteota archaeon | reverse complement strand
CCCTTTTCCAGGCCCAGGATTGGCGGTGAGAATTATTGGTGAAGTGACAGACGACAAACTTAGAATCGCTAGACATGCTAGCAGTATTGTAGAAAATGAATTGCTAATTTCAGGTTGGTATGATAAGGTGTGGCAAGCATATGCGGCAGTTGGGGATGACTTGGCAGTAGGCGTCCTCGGCGATGAAAGAGTATATGGTCATATAGTTACAATAAGGATTGTAGAATCATTAGATGCTATGACAGCTGATTGGTCAAGAATACCTTATGATTTGATATCTAAAATTAGTAACAGAATAACTAATGAAGTTAATGGAGTAACTTGGGTTACGTACTCGGTATCAAGTAAACCACCAGCCACTATTGAACCGCAATAACCTACCTACTCTTTGTTCTAATGAATTCCATTGTTTCTACCATCGTAGGAGGTTCAAATTCACTTCTTCCAATATACAATGAGGCATATGCGTTTGAAAATGTTAATCTTTCCCATGGTTCAAGACCTGCAAAATACCCAGCGAGATCTGCGGCATCCCAACAATCGCCAGACCCCGTAAGTTTCTTGGGATTTATGTAGAACGATTCTGCAAATATTACTTCCTTACCATCAGACCATGCAGATCCGATCCTCGTATGAAGATCGATCTTTAGGTCAAACTCAGAAGACAATAATTTTGCACATTTTTTTACGCTTTCGGCATCAGACGGTCCTATAGACGCTCTAGAATCAAGATTACATGCTTTTAAAAGAGAAGTACATTCATTTTCGTTAATGCTTAACACGTCTATTACTTGATTAAGCTCTCTTAGCATGTCTCTAAATTCTTCTTTTCTGGTTTCTATATCCGCTGGGTCTAAGAAATGAAAAGCCTTGGGTGAATTACTAAAAAGGTGCTGAGCTAAATCGGTCCCTTTAAGGTTACTCCCCCAATTGGTCAGGACAATGGCTTTTGCAGAATTTATTATATCCAGATCGGACGGTTGACTAATCAGATCAGGGCCAAAATTCTTATTATCACCAACATCACTTATCATCACATTGGCAAATGATTTTTCATTGTCATGAAACTCAAATGATGTAGTAGCCCCGTGTTTGCCATTTTTTATTTCCAAATCAACGCTTTTTCCAAACTTCGAGAAGACCGTATGGAGTACTGATTTGCCAAAATCGTCTGCAATGGTAAACAGGTTGACAGATAATCCCAATTTAGCCAAACAGTATGCGACATTAACAGCATTCCCTCCTTTAATATCAAAAGTATCCACCCCCCTTATACTTCCTCCTCCAATCGTTGTCTTGCTATTGATCATTCTAAAAAGCTCATCTTTGGAATCTATCTTAATGATCCTATCCAAGAAAAAATCTGGAAGTACAACTACTTTTTGATCGAAGTTGAGCTGTTCTAATTTTTCGAACATTTACTAAAATGAGTATATGCATAGGTCTTTATTTAAAATGTCTCAATACTCAAAAAAGAAGATAAATATTCCTTGAATTGATATTTAAAAATTTGAAATGAAGATAGAGTTATACTTACTCCATATCCATGCCGCCCATGCCGCCCATGCCGCCCATGCCGCCCATGCCGCCCATGCCTCCTGGTGGCCCGGCTGGCATCTTAGATTTACTTGATGCAATTACATCATCAATCCTTAGGAGCATGGTTGCAGCTTCTGTGGCGGATTTTATTATTTGCTGTTTAACTGCTATGGGTTCTATAACGTTCTGCTTCTGCATATCAGCAACTACAGTATTCATAACGTCTATTCCTGTCCATTTAGAACCCTTACTCTGTTTCGCTCTAAGTGTAGTCATTGTGTCAATGGGATCCATTCCTGCATTTACCGCTAATGCTAAAGGTATTGTATCTAGAGCATCTGCAAACTTTTGAACAGCTAGCTGTGCCCTGCCTTCCATGTTGCCAGACCATTGACGCAATTCATTAGCAACAAAGGCTTCAGGAGCTCCACCGCCTGCTACTGCAACAGGATTTTCTAAAACGTCTTTTACTACCATTAATGCATCGTGAATTGATCTGTCTGCTTCGTCGACAACTCTTTGAGATCCTCCCCTGACCAATATTGTAACGGCTTTCGGGTTTTTACAACCCTCAATGAAAACCCACTTATCCGTTTCAACCTTTCTTTCCTCTACAAGATCGGCTGAACCTAAATCTTTGGATGTAAAATCGTCTAAATTATTAACCATTCTAGCTCCGGTTGCTTTGGACAGCTTTGACATGTCACTTTCTTTGACTCGCCTGACAGCCAGTATTTCTTCTTTTGCCAAATAATGTTGTGCCAAATCATCAATACCTTTTTGACATAATACAACATTAGCACCAACTTCCTTGATCTTGTCAACCATTGCTTTTAGCATTCTATTTTCTTCTTCAAGGAACATTTGCATTTGTTGTGGATCATTAATCCTTATCTCAGCGCTCATCTCCGTTTTCTCTATCTCTAGGGCAGAATTTATCAGAGCAATTTTTGCCTTTTCTATTTTTTTGGGCATACCCGAATGGACAACTTCCTTGTCTAGAACTACTCCTTTCACAAGTTTACTGTCCCTTATGGATGTACCCGCCTTCTTTTCTACTTTGATATTATCCAAATCCACTCTTAGCTTCTTGCCGTCATCTACACTTTCAGCAACCTGTTTTGCTGCATCAACCACTATTTTGGCTAATGTCGGACTATCATCAGAAACGAGCTTTGAATACATGCTTGTCCTTGCAATATTTGTCAAGGCAATTTTGTCGTTGACATCAATCTTTATGCCTATTTTTTGCAAAAATTCAAGAGCCTTTTCCGCGGCTGCAGTATAACCATCTACAATAACTGAAGGATGCACATCTTTGTTTACCAATTCCTCTGCTTTTTCCAATAATGCTCCAGCGAAAACAACTGATGATGTAGTGCCATCTCCTACTTCGTTGTCTACGGATTTGGCTACTTCGACCATCATTTTTGCGGCAGGATGTTGAACATCCATTTCCTTAAGAATAGTCGCTCCATCATTTGTAATCGTAACATCTCCAAGTGTATCAACCAACATTTTATCCATGCCTCGAGGACCCAGACAGGTCTTGACCATTTCAGCAATGAGCTTCGCTGCGACAAAGTTATTTCTCTGTGCTTCCCTACCTTTACTTTCTTTGGTTCCTTCTTTTAAAATTATAACTGGCATTCCACCAGCTGTTGCTTGAATTGATTCCAACTAACATATCACCTTAATAGAATATCATAGATTTCATCATGCCTCTTTTATAGTTTTAGAAAAAATGAATGCGATTACGATAATGAATACAATAGATGATGGACAGTTCAGTTTATCATAATTGAAAACTCCAAGTCCATATCTTGAATTTTTTTGTCGCAGAAATATGAATGGCACAGGATATGTATCAGGTATTTGTAATCTCTTGTTTTATTTTCTTCCTTAGTAGAAAAAAGACACAACTGAATATTTACAAAACTAATTCATGTTTAAATAAATGAGCATTCATATTGCCTCTAACCATAAGTCTCGAGGTACATACTATTGATTCCACAAGTTACTGTAACTGATCGGTTAAAGAATTATTATGAACTTACAAAGCCGAAAATTTGGTATCTCTTAGTTTTTACTGCTTTTGGTTCAGCCATAACAGCTTCGTATTCGACAGACACTTTTCTGTCACCGCTTCAGTGGGTCTTTCTTCTTGTCGGCATAGTTACTGGATCGGCAGCTGCAGATGCCTTAACAGGGTACAATGATCGTGATATAGATGCCATCATGGATAGAACTAAGGCTCGTCCTATTCCATCGGGAAGAATTTCACCTAGGAATGCGCTTATTTTTGGTTTGCTCTTGGCCGCTATATCGTTATTTTGTGCCTGGTCGATAAATTACATAACTTTAGGACTCATGGCGTTCGGTCTTTTTGATAATATTATAGTATACAGTAAATGGCTAAAAAGAAAGAGTCAGACCAACATTATCCTTGGAGGATTCTCTGGTGGTGTTCCAGCATTAATAGGATATGTAGCAGTTACGACAGAACACCTAGAAATTGGATTAGCAATGGCAGGCTTAGTTTTCCTATGGATACCAACGCATATTTGGAGTTTGGCATTGCATGTAAGGAAAGATTATACAAAAGCCGGTGTTCCCATGTTGCCTGTAGTTGCCGGAGAAAAGAGATCAGTTCAAGTGATAGCCGGTACGACTCTCTTAATGGTAGTATTTAGCATAATACCTTTCTTCTTGAATCAGTTTGGGTTGATTTACTTTATTACTGCCATCTCAGGAGGAATTATAATGATAGTCACCTCACTCTGGCTATTGGTCAAACCAAGCGAGAAGGCTTCGTGGTTACTTTTCAAAATTTCCAGTCCCTATCTGACAGCACTATTTGTTGCATTCATGGTAGATGCGATATTTCATTAACCGCAATTTTCACACTCGTACAATAATCTTGCTATAACTACATGGGATTCCAAACTAAAAGGACTAATGGAATATACATTGTTGCACAGTTGAGTAATTGATTCTGAGAAATGTCCGCGTTGGAAGCCTCCTACCACAAAACAGCTATCCTTTGAATAATTAGATTCGTTATTGTGCAAAATATCGCTTAATTTGGTTCTTGTTCCCTTTACAGAGAACCCAAATATTACTTGAGGTTTAATTATTTTCTGCACTAGATCAGTAAAACTCACATTCTCTCTAAACTCTATTAAATCTGATCCCTCCTTACTCCTGTGTTTATTAAAAATACTGATCATTAATCTTTCAAATCTGAGATAATTCTTTGGTAATCTCAAATCTTGTTGCATAATTAGTAACTTGTTGTCAAACGTAGATACGTAAACTTGCAATTTTTTCTCTTTAAATAGAGGGGTCGATAGGGCTTCAACCAGATCGAAATGTACTATGTCCGGTCTACCTCGTTTCCACCATTGCTTAATGTTTTGTTCCACCATAGCTCTATGATGATAACTAATGTCAAGGAGAATTTCGCTAGAATCTCTACCTTCTCTTTTGCAATGGTTCTTCACAGAGGGATGGTTTCTGAGAGTTTGTGGTACTAGTTCTATTGCTGCTTCAACAATCACGAGTGAATACAATCAATTAACAGAATATTCTTATCGAAATATTAAATTTATTTCATAGCATTTTAATGGAAGAAGACAACTAATATCTAGTCAAGATAATTAGTGTGGGTTGAATTGTGTTGAATAAGAAGAATATTGAAAGAATAGCGACTGAAAGGATAGAAATATTGATCGATAATGCTTTGAACGAAATAAATAGCGATGAAAAATTATCTCAGACGTATGCAAAGCTTGCTCTAAAAATCGGAATGCGTGTTAGAGTAAGAATGCCGTATTCTATCCGCCAACTATTTTGTAGAAAATGTAAACAATTCATAGTCCCTGGAGTTAATTCAAGAATAAGAATTGGTAGAACCAGGGTAAAATGCATAAGAATTACTTGTATGAAATGCAATCATGTTTATCGGAAAATAATTGCGGTCTAAATTGATGGAATAAACTTTATTTCACTGGAAGCCGGTAATTCAGAATAATTGCTCTAATTTCTTTACTACGGTAAAGATTATCAGTAAATTCATACCATTCTATTAATAATCTGAACTTGGCATTTTATTTAAAAAACTGACGATGCATATGGAGATTATTGTCTGTGGGGCCTCTAAAATTCTGATTAATTACGGAGCCGCCCTTTGGATATGTGATGAAATTGAATAAAATGATTTATAAGGGAATTTCCAAGAATGTAATAGAATCTTATGGCTAAGGCTTATGATATTCCTGCTGATGATCTAATAACTCATTTGGCAGAAAATTTGAAAAAGGATAAAAAAATTGAGGCTCCTCAGTGGTCCCAATTCGTAAAAACAGGCGCTCATGTAGAAAAAATTCCACAGAATAGAGATTGGTGGTATATCAGGTGTGCATCGTTGTTAAGGAAAGTGTACATTAACGGTCCGATTGGTATTTCTGATCTTAGAAGCGAGTACGGAGGTAAGAAACAAGCTGGCTACAATATCGCACATCACAAGAAAGCTGGTGGTGCCATTGTAAGAAAGGCTTTGCAACAGCTGGAAGTTGCGGGCTATATAACGAAAAAAAGCAAAGGTAGAACAATTTCTGATGAAGGAATGAAAAAGGTCGACAGAATGGCTACCGAAATATACAAGAATCTCGCAAATTCAAGACCAGAGCTCCAAAGATACGGCTAGTAAGTATTAATTGTGGCTATAAATGTCTGTTTCACCATCAGATAATCCCGAAGAGGGAAAGCGGCGCGAGGCCGAAGTAATGATGAGACAAAAAGCACTAATGGTCTTGCTAGACCAGGATGCAAGACAAAGGCTTATGAACATCAGAATGGTAAAACCCGAACTAGCAATGGCAGTAGAAAATTATCTAATTACAGCAGCTTCTGCCGGAAAATTGAATAGGGCTTTATCAGATGAAGAACTAAAGCAGCTTTTGATAAACCTCCAGCAGCCCAAAAAGCAATTTAGAATAAATCGTGCTTGATTTTCAATATTTTTTGATGTCTATCGTCTTGTAGGACTTTAAAATAAGTTTACCAGATTAACTAGCTCTTGTCAACCAGCTTCTTAACTTGTATTTCCTTTTCAATTGTAAACTGGTCTCTCACTTCGTCACCCTTGTTGTCATAGAAAGTTCCTGTTAATTTGGTGTAGGGATTCCCGTTACTAATCTCTATATTCAGAAATCCGAATCTGGTGAATTGGGTAGCAGTATAGGCTGCCTGACTCTCTAAAGGGTAGAAGCCTTCTCCACCAGTGCCTGCTATTGCAAAAACCATGCCATCTGATTGACCGCTATAACCGGTAGTAAATTGATTTGATATTGTTGGTTTGGAATTATCACCAGAATTATATGATATAAGATATGTCCTCTGATAATTGTGATTGTGTGCCTGCAGTACTAAGTCGACTCCATATTGTTCAAAAAGTGGATGATAGATATCCCTCATGTCCTTTTCGGCCGTATGTTTTGACGGTGATGTGTAAAGCGGACTATAGCTTGTTACTATTATCCAGTCAATTTCTTTGTCTTCGGATGCTTTTTTCAAGTCCTCACTGATAAACATGTATTGTTCGGAACCTTTATCAAATTTAGAAAGTGAAGACATTATTACAAAATGGACGTGTCTGTAATCAAAAGAATCATAATGTTTCTTCAATCCAAACGTCTGTTCATATTGGTTTAATTTCGATGCTCCGTCATTTACGTCATGATATCCTAGAGTAACTTTCAGCCTATCATTGAAGGGTGAAATAAGATCAAGCCAGCAGTTGGCTGATATACTATATGAAAGGTCTCCCAAAGGTATTACGAGTTCGGGTTTTTTGTCCTTCATATTGCTGACAGTATTTTTTGCATTTTTCGAACATCCGAAATTACCTGCCACGGCAAAATTAAAACTCTTGCGTTCCTTTTCACCTTCGTCTGCAAAATTGTAGTCTTTTGTAGCAATGTTTTCCTCCTTTTCGGTTTCTTGCTTGTTGTCTTTGTCTTTGTCTTTGTCTTTTAGCTCTTTTTCAATTTTCTTCTTTATATCATCCCCATTGTCGTTGTCGTCGAAGAGGTTATCTAGAAAATCACCTAGACCTTGGGAGCTACTTTATTGACTAATAAATTCGATGAAAAAATTGCAAATAGTGATAAAAACACAATAATATGGCCCAAAGTCTTGTATCCTGGATTTGCCATAGCTCTTCTCGGCTTTTCGTTCCGTTCAAACCATAAATATCTTTTGGAATAACGTTCTATTTTGACAATCTCTACAAACTATTCGAAATTCTCTAAATTTCGTAACTTTGATAATGGCGCTGGTGTAAAAAATACTCGAACACATACGATGTAGCTAAAAATTAGTCTATTAAATGACATTCGATGGGAAGTGTGGTAATCCTGTCTAAATTCCAAAGCTTCCCAGCGACTCTCCTAGAATTGAGATGAAAGTCATCAAATCAGTCAAACATTCAAAATAACAAGTTCAAGTGTCATTTTATAACATGTGAGTTATCTGTCGAACTATGTGCTTGAACTAGTCAATTCCGCATAGCAATTTTAGAAGGCGTATGCTAAAAGAAATAACTATATTAGTCTAAGAACTTTTCAAAAAATTCATGAAAGCAGCAGTATTTAGAGAGTATAGTCAAGATCCTCTGAAAGTTGTGAAAATAGACGATGTTGACACTCCCAAAATCAAACCTAATGAGGTTATGATAAAAGTAGAAGCAGCCGGATACAACTACAACGATCTTTGGGCAATTTGGGGTGATCCAGTTAAGGTACCACTGCCACATATTTCAGGTAGTGATGTAGCAGGCACCGTTGTTGAAGCAGGTAATGAAGTTACAAAATTGAAAGTGGGTGATAGGCTGGTTTCTCATTCTAATATGAGTTGTAGGGTTTGTGATATGTGTACTTCGGGAAGAGAATACGATTGTAATGAACGACTCATTTGGGGTTTTCAAACTGGTCCTCTTTGGGGCGGCTTCTGCCAATATACTCATTTACCAGAAGTAAATGTCGCCAAGATTCCCGATTCCGTATCCTATGAAGCAGCGGCTGCAGTATCAATGGTTGGTATGACTGCGTGGCATATGCTGGTAGGTAGAGCCAAAATAATACCCGGACAAACGGTCCTCGTGATGGGAGGTACTAGTGGGGTTGGGATGGCAGGTATTCAGATAGCAAAACTATATGGTTGCGACGTGATTGCAACTGCAGGTAATAAAGAAAAGATGGACAAATGTATTGAATTGGGAGCTGAGCACGTTGTAAATCATAGAGAGGCAGACTGGTATAAAAAAGTCAGAGAAATAACAAAAAAACAAGGAGTCGACGTTGTTTTCGAACATATAGGAAAATCAACTTTCCCGCAGGAAGTTGGCCTTCTCAAGATGGGAGGTACATTAGTGGCTACAGGAGCAACAACAGGATATGATTCTACTATTGATTTAAGATACTTATTCTTCAAGGGTACCAATCTTCTTGGTTCAACTCAGGGTACTAAAGCAGAACTAGAACAGGTGATTCACTGGACAGCCAAGGGGAAGATTAAACCACTGATTAGTATAGTTCTTCCGTTCTCGGATATGGCAAAAGGACACACCATGATGGCAAATGCAGAACAGATTGGTAAGATTGTGACAACACCTCAAAAACTCTAACTTTTTATTTTTTAGTTCCTAAATGTTCAGGAGTTTATTGTTCGTTCCTGGAAACAATGAAAGATTCTTAAAGAAATCAACAAGTCTTCATCCAGATATACTGTGTTTTGATCTAGAGGATTCCGTACCCTCAAATGAAAAGGAAGCTGCGAGATGTTTAGTCCCAGCACAACTTGCGTCTCAAGAAGAGGACAAGTTATCACCGATTTATGTCAGAATCAATTCAGTAGATTCTGGTTTGATTGACGGTGATCTTGAAAGCGTTATAGGAAATGAATTAGACGGTATTGTTTTACCAAAGATTGGTACCAGTAAAGAAGTAATGCAAGTGATTGACAAAATTCACATGATTGCATCAAAAAGAAAATTAACCTCGAGAATCCAAATCATCCCTTCAATAGAAACAGCAAAGGGAGTGGTTAATGCCAATTCTATTGCTTCAGCCCATGAAGACGTGGTAGCTTTGGTGTTTGGTGTTTTTGATTATTTATATGACATGGATATTGACTCTGAATATGATGAATCTACCAGTTACAACTATGCTAGATCAAAAATTCCCGTAGATGCAAAAGCTGCTGGAATAGATGCGTTGGACGGCATTTGGCAAAAAGTTAGCGATCTTGATGGCCTGGCTATGGATGCTACAGTTGCAAAAAATCTGGGTTATTCTGGCAAAACATTGATTCATCCTTCTCACATTAATCCCGTTCATGATATTTTTCTGCCCACCAAGAAACAAATAGAGTGGGCAAAAAAAGTGTTAGCATCTTTACAGGATTGTATTGAAAAGGGAAATCCAAAAGGAGCAATACTTTTAGATGGTAAAATGATAGATGCCGTACATTACAAGCAAGCAAAGGCCGTATTAAAAGCAGCAAACCAATAAAATATTTAGTCAACTGAATTGTGGTTTCTTTCAGAGGATTTGCAACTTATCTAAAAAATAATTTTCAAGGTTAACAAGGTTAATCGACGCTTATTAGTTCATACTGCAATATCAGAGTTGATGAAATATAGAAAAATTAAAGACAAAAACAAATCAAGTTTGGAGAATAGTGATTACAAAATTGACTAATTCATATGAATCGCTGATGATTGCAAAGACGTGCAAGTCAAATACGTCTTCTGGAAAGGTTATCTATACTCTGGAGAATGCCGACTCCATTACTTATTTGGGTAAAAGGGATATTTTACTGAATCAATTGAGTGCATGTGAGAAATTAATTCCTTATGCAAGGGACAACAACGAACTAGGACTAATCCAGACAGAAATAAATGAATTAAAACTAATGTTGGATCTAGTGATATAAACAAATTGACTTTTTGTATCTGTCTCCGTGGTTCTTGATGCTTCAGTAATTATAGTAAATATAGGGTGAAAATCAAATTCCTAGAATACAGTCTATATACTGAGCAGCTACGATCTAATGTAGTGTCCAGTTCACAATCACACAGAGATAGAATTTACATAGTTCGAGACATAATTATGAAGCTTGTTGAATACGGCCAGCTTAACCAGACTGCCTTGGTTAGTTTTTGTGGACTGAACTTAAAGAAGCATAGATCGATATTTAACAAGATGGAACTCAATGGTTTGATCTTTAGAACTGAAAAAACTTTAGGAAAAAGAACGGTAACTGTCTATAGCGCGACTCAAAAGGGGTTGGAATTTTGCAGAAGTATAATAGAGCCGTACGAGAAACTTTTTCCAAGACCGGCTGATGGTAATGGACCCTAATTCTGTTCTATTATCCGATAACTGAATTAAAGTCCTGATTGTTGGTTAATCGGAATCCTCGCTGAAGCTGTATTCGGAATCGATGCTCTTGCGAATTTCTTCTTTATTGGTCAGATAATTGGCATATCTCTTGTTCCAATCACTAATCATACGATATTGCCGTAAACCTGCAACAATCCATACAGAAGAAATAGCAATTACTGATCCGAGTAATATTATTAACACAAACCCAAAATCATACTCGTTTTGAAGAATGGTAAAGAATGAAGAATGAGTTATTAAAAATGCAGAGAGTGCAATTGCAAGTGGAGCTAATATGAGAGCAGATACAGAAACACCCTTGAGGATGCTCTTTATTCCCCATATTTGTTCGATAAAACCATCTATCAAACTCAAGATATCAGTTCTGTTTGAACTGATATTTCCTTTATCATCTTGAGACTGCGTCATAATCACCAATACAATAAACTGTATTATTTACATTCTGGTCAAGTCGTTCAACGGTATCCCTTAGGAAATTTATCATTTTTCTGCTCCAACAATGTCTTTATAAGAACTAACTGGACGGAAATACTGGTAATGAAATAGTCTCTCCATGGAATTATGAAAATTGTTCATTTTACACTCACATTGCAAATCAAGGTTTTAGTTAATTAACTTGAGGTAACATAGTTCAATGAGGGTTATATCATTGAATTGATTTTCAAATAATAATTTCTAGTTTACAGCTTTGAAATGACTGTGCGAACACGCTAGAGCAAGTTCGGTCTTTTTGCTTTATAAGCTATAACAGTTATAAAGCAAGGAAAATTATTTGTATGTCAGGTTAGCTGTGTGAAAACCGATCTTCCTTACTATTCTCAATTAGTATCAATAATAAGAACATTAAAAACTATGAGATGGAATCTAGATTTTACTTATTTCAGAAAGTGGATACTAATAGGTTTTCTGTTAGGCGTAGTTGCGGGTCTTGGTGCAATCGCGCTTTTTCTATCGGTTGAATTTTTTACAGCTTTATTTCTCCAAATAGGAACAGGATATTCTCCACCTTTGCCTGGAGGATTCCAAGATAATCTTAGCTACACCCTATTTATCGAAAGACCTTGGTTGATACCACTGATTTGTGGACTTGGAGGTCTCTTAGTAGGATTGATAACAACCAGGTTCTCGCCAGAGTCCGAAGGTCATGGAACAGATGCTGTAATAGATGCTTATCATCACAAGAGAGGGAATATTAGAGGAAGAGTTCCTCTTGTGAAGGCTGTTGCTTCCTCTATAACCATAGGAAGTGGTGGAAGTGGAGGAACTGAAGGACCTGCAGGCCAAATTGCGGCTGGATTTGGATCATTGATTGGTAAACTATTCAAATTAGATGAAGATGAAAGAAGAATTGCAGTAGCTGTGGGTCTTGGAGCTGGAATCGGAAGTATATTCAAGATTCCACTTGGAGGTGCAGTCTTCAGTGCGGAGGTATTCTACAGAAGAGATTTCGAAGTTAGGGCTTTAATTCCTGGTTTAGTCGCGTCTGTAACAGGCTATACCGTTTTTGGATTTGTCTTCGGATGGGATCGACTATTTTCGATTCCACTTGATCTGGTGAAATATACTCATCCTGCTTCGCTCATTCTTTATGCCATTGTAGGACTAGCTTCGGCAGCAGTAAGTGTTGGTTATGTAAAGTCCTTTTACATAATAACGGATTATTTTAGCAGAATTCGAATCCCAAAGTATCTAAAACCAGCTGTGGGAGGCGTTCTAGTAGGAATGATTGGGATTGTATTCCCTCAAATTTTAGGCACCTCATATGGATGGTTGCAAATAGCAATTAACAAGGATTATTCTTTGATGCCCCTATACATTCTTGGCACCGTAATTATTCTCAAGATTTTGGCTACTTCATTGACAATTGGTTCTGGTGGAAGTGCAGGTGTTTTTGGACCTTCCATGGTAATAGGAGGGCTGGTTGGAGCGTTCATTGGTACAGCATTTCACTTGATGGGGCTATTTACTTGGATCGATGTTTCGTCTGTTATAATTGTGGCAATGGTTTCGTTCTTTGGAGCAACAGCAAAAACACCAATCTCATCAATTATTATGGGAAGTGAACTGACCGGAGGGTATGCACTTTTGGCACCAATGATGCTAGCTACATTTATCGCATACATCATGTCCGGACAGCATAATTCAATATTTCGAAGTCAGGTACTCAATAGATCCGATTCGCCCGCGCACAGAATGGAATACCAGCGTCCCATCCTGAGTGATCTATATGTAAGAGACGTTATCAAGGACGCGATAAATAAATTATCAAAGGATGTTTCGATTGAAGAAACTCTACAAATAATGAATCGTAACAATAGTAAAATGATACTTGTTGTTAATGACGAAGATATGTTACAGGGTGTAGTATACAAGCACAAGCTATTTGAATTTCCCGAAGAATACCGTAAGACGGTTAAGTTAGAAAGTATAATGATTACGGATCCTTTTTTTGCATATAGCTCTGACTCGCTTCACAATGCACTAGTAAGACTATCTTCAAATGATCTTCAAGAAATGCCAGTGTTATCAAATGAAGAGAACAAGGTTATCGGAATTATTACGCTATCAGATTTAGTAACACTCTATGATAAGGAGGTAGAAAAGATAACCAAGATCATGAACCGTTCAAACATTAATACAAAAAATGATGAAATGAATAATCAGTTTAAAAACAAACCTGTTGACTCAAAAAAATAGTGATATAAACAAATTATTTTACAAATGTAATTTGGTGTCGGGACAGGCGAGCAATGAAATATTGAATTGGAAGTGGCTTTAGTATAGAATCAATAAATAGAGAAAAATAAATTAGTTAATAGGTTTATCAATTCTAATCCTGCTTTATTTTTGATGGGGCCTCCACAATTTTTGGTTGTGGGGAAGATACAACTTTACATGGATTAGTCTTAATTTGATGAAGTAATTTCATGCTGTTGTCGACAAGATCCTTGACTGATCTGTCAATGTAACGGGATTTTGAAAATTGGATTACATTATTTTCCATATCCTCTGCGGTCCAACCTCTACTCCAGCCCATAAACGCAAACGGAGGTAATGAAAATCCAAGCTCCGTGAAAAACATCATCATATTTCCTGCAACATGTTGTATATTGTCTTGTCCTCCAGTAATAATAAAACATGCAACCTTATTTTTGACAAGCACACGATCGTGAAGTGTGGTCTGATTTTGTACGCAATTTAGTCGTTCTATCATTTTATGGTATAATGAAGAGGCATTACCCCATCTTATTGGTGTAGAGATAATTACAATATCTGCCCAGAGTGTCATCTTTCTATAAACTTCGTTCATACCATCGTTTTCATCCATCTCTGAAATCGAACAGGGCCACGTACATGCCTGTTCATTAATGCTGTAATAACCTTCACAGTGTCTGAATTCAAGATCTCGGAGTCTTAGAAGAACTGTAGATGCCTTGTATTTTTCCTTTGAATAGGACAGTGCCTTATCTAGCGATATTTCAGAGGTAGAGTCTCTTTTCAAATTATCGTTCATATTTGTAGTAGATATTCCCAGAATGTTCAATGAGTTCGTTGTGGTCTGATATTCAAGTTCTATTAGATCCTTCAACGGGCTGTCATATTTTTTCTTAGATGAATAAACGATAGGTTGACTTGAAACAAAGATCTTTCCATTAATTATTCTAACATCAAAAACAGATTGTTGTTCATTATATCCAGGAGGTGCCTTTCCGTTCGAGATATTATATTCCCATCCATGCCATGGGCAAGTAACATAAAAGCCATCGTATTTTTTTTCTATCTTTCCCTTTGCAAGTGGACCACCCTTATGCAGGCAACTATTGCCCAATGCAGTAATCCTATTATCAATCTTAAATAACGCAATATCTTTACCCTTTACGGAAATTACTTTACTTGTTCCATTTGCTAATTCGTCTTCCCTAATGGTCTCTACAAATTCCATGGAAATTATTGCAAATTGAAGTTATTATAGTATACCTAATCACAGAGAAGATGATAATTTCATGAGATATTGCAGATATAACCTTACTTACCACAGATTATGAAATATTTTTATTTGCGATAGCAATTGTTTATCAATACTTTATGTTCACTGGTATCGTAGAAGGTACTGGAATTATCAAATCAATGGTCAAAATAAATGACAATGATAAAGCCGCCGACAATAGGATTGAAATAGATCTGAGAAAATTGAGCAAGGGTCTAGAAGTAGGTGATAGTGTAAATGTCAATGGAACATGCCTCACGGCAACACGGATTTTGAAAAGCGTAGTATATTTTGAAGTCGTAAAAGAAACCATGAAACGGACCGCTTTAGGAAACTTGAAAGTTGGAGATCAAGTAAATCTAGAAAGGAGTTTGAGGATAAACGATAGACTTGAAGGGCATATTGTCTTGGGTCATGTAGATGGCGTTGGAAAAATAGAGGATATCAAGAAGATTCCCTCTGAGACCAAAATGTGGATAAATGTGAGCAAGGAGATTTCAAAGTATTTGGTACCAAAAGGGTCTGTTGCCCTAGATGGCATAAGCTTTACCATTGTTGATGTCTCAGGCACAAGATTTTCAGTTGCCTTGGTTCCTCATACACTGGCCGTTACCACATTTAAAAATAAACGAAAAGGAGATAAAGTTAATATTGAGGCAGACATTTTAAGCAAGTATGTCACAAAATTATTACCACGTTATTAGTTATTACCAGAATATCAGTAAACTTTTTAATTGTAGATAGTGTTTTGAAAAACGTGAAATCAATTGAAGATGCCATACGGACCCTAAGGGAAGGGAAATTTATCTTGATTCATGATAGCGAATCTCGAGAAAACGAGGTTGATATGGTGAAATCTGCTCAATATGTTAACCCACGCGATATAGCAACAATGCGAAGTGATGCTGGTGGACTAATTTGCTTGGCCATATCCGGCGAAATTGCATCAAAGCTAAATTTGATATTTATGCATGATCTGCTTCATTTGGCCTCCAAGAATAACTCCTCCTTGTCTAAAATGATAAGCTCTATTGCCCCCTACGGTGACCGACCTTCATTTTCAATTACCATAAACCATATTGATACCTTTACAGGTATAACAGATAAAGATAGAGCACTTACAATTATGAAAATGGCAGAAATATGTTCTGACATAGATAATTATGGCAGATACGAATTTATTAAGAAGTTCCGATCTCCCGGCCATGTACCTTTACTAATTGCTGCAAATGAATTGCTTAAGGAAAGATCTGGTCATACCGAGTTATCTATTCAATTAATGAAATTGGCGAATTTAGTCCCAACAGCCGTAATTTGTGAAATGCTCGATTCTGAGACGGGTGGCGCATTAACAGTTGACAAAGCAATGGAATATTCTTCAAGATTTAACATCCCATTAGTCGAATCCCTTCAAATTAAAGAATCATGTGTGAATTGAAAATATTTTGAGCAAAATAGGATTAGCTATAGTCGTAGCTGAGTTTAACAAAGAGATCACTAATGAAATGCTTAAAACAGCCATATCGCATTCAAAGAAGTTAAACATGCATATTAAAAAAATATGTCATGTACCCGGAACATTTGACATGCCTTTAGTTGTCGAAAAACTTTTGAAAAAAGAACAAATTGATGTGGTAGTCACGTTAGGTGCAGTCATAAAGGGAGAGACAGGCCATGATCAGGTTATAGCAAATAACACTGCTAGATTACTTTCCAATCTTTCTTTAAAGTATCAAAAGCCAGTCACACTCGGAATTACGGGACCGGATATGACACTAAAGCAAGCCAAGCAAAGAGCCAAAATTGTTCCCAAGAGAGCAGTCTCAGCTGCACACAAAATGATAACGAGATTATTAGAATTGGAAGACAATAAGGGAAAGGGTAGTCTACAATGACAATTCAAATTACCATAATAAAGATCGAAGGGTATGGTCCATGGACATTAAAATTGGGAAGCGATAGGGAGGCCCAGTTACAAATATTTCAAGCAAGTTTCTATAGCGATTTGCAAAATCTTTTTAATAAAAGGAATTGTATCTTATACTTTAACAGATTTGATGAATTAATTGCAATTAGTAACGGATTATCCATTGATGATCACATATTTATTGAACAGGAAATTAACGATATGTATAAGGGCATTGAGATTTCAATGGCTATCGGAGCAGGCGAAACTCCTTTGGATGCAAACATTGCAGCGCACAATTCACGTAAAAATAAAAGATTGGTAAACAAAAGCAAGTTAGTATATGCAAGTGAACAAATCCAATTAAAGGATAATAATTCAGCAAAATCACCCATGGATATGTTCGCTCAAGTATTACACATCGATATAGATAATTCCACCAAAGTTAGTAATATGCTATCCCCATATGAAATTACAGCAAGAATCATGGAGATGTTTTCAAAGATTATTGAGATGTTTATCGAGCAAAAATCCATGACATTTTTTCTTGGTGGTGATAACTTTATGGTTATTTCTAATACTGTTTCTAAAGAGAAAGTATCCGAAATAATTAATAAGATCCAAGACTCTCAAAATATCAAGCTAAACTGTGGGATAGGTAGAGCTGCTACCGGTAGAAAAGCAGTCCAAGCTGCAACAGAGGCCTTGGATACAATCCGAAGTCTTAGAGATAAAGGCATACTTCAATCTATATATGAAATAGAATGGCACTAACTATTAGCAACATTAGTCTATTCATTGGCGAAAATCTTGAATACATTGATAAAGGATATGTAGTAGTCAAAAATGGAATAATAGAAAGTGTTGGCACAGGAGATTATAAGGGAAAATCCGATGGAGCAATTTATGATGGAGAAGGCATATTAGCAATTCCTGGATTTATTAATGCTCATACACACATTGGTGATTCCTTCGGAAAGGACATAGGAGTTGACTCGGCATTTGAGACAAGGATCCATCCGATTTATGGTATCAAAAATAAGATCTTGCGAAAGAGCGAAAGAAAGCATTTAGTCAATTTTATGAGAAGTTCTGCAATGTCCATGATGAGAAATGGAATAGTTGCATTTGCAGATTTCAGGGAGGGCGGACTTGAAGGAATAGATCAAATTAAAGAAGCAATATCAGGATTATCGATAAAAGGTATTGTGTTGGGGAGACCAGAATTTTACCATGACATATCGAAAGATTTTGTCAAAAATCCAAAATTGCCACCAGATGTAATAGAACTTGTTTTTCAGATTGCCAATAGAGCTGATGGATTAGGCATAAGTGGAGCTAATGAGAACACAGATAATTCATTGAATCACTATGGAAAAGTAATCCATAAAAATTCTTTGAAAAAAAAATTTTTAATAGGTATTCATGCTGCTGAATCACTTGAGACAACAAATAAATCAATCACCGTAACAGGGAAAAGTGAGGTTCAAAGAATAGTATCAAAGCTCTTGCCAAATTTTGTTGTTCATTTAACACATGCATCTGATGTTGATATTGAACTTGTTGCAAGAAAAAAAATTGGAATTGTTGTTTGTCCTAGAGCAAACGGCACTCTTGGTGTTGGAATACCAAGAATTGCCAAGATGTTAAGTTCAGGATGTTGTATTGGTATTGGTACAGACAACATTATGATTAATTCTCCGGACATGTTTCGTGAATTAGATTATGTCTGGAAAGTGTCCAGGACACTGGCGGATCGGCCAATTCCTGCACGAGAGATCCTAAAAATGGCTACAGTCAACGGAGGAAAAATACTCGACATAAATTCTGGAGCCATAATGACTGGCAAGTCTGCGGATATTATATTTATCGACAAAAACAATTTAGATATTTCACCCATGCATGACCCTCATGTTTCCGTAATACATAGAGCAAATGCAAACTGTATTCTCAATGTTATGATAAATGGTAAATTTATAGATGGAGATGAATTTGGTTGTATGTAATCCTAAATGCAGCAATGTCAATAGATGGTAAGATTACTACTAGGAAAAACGATTCGTCAATTTCTTCTAAAATTGATTGGGTACGTGTCCACAAGTTAAGGTCTACTGTCGATGGTATCGTGATTGGGATATCAACTGTCTTGAAAGATGATCCTATGTTAAATGTAAGATACGCCAAAACGGTAAAGAATCCCGCAAGAATTATTATTGATTCAAAAGCAAGAATTCCATTAGATTCTAGGATTATGAGGTCATCAAAGAAAATTCAAACATTCGTGGCCGTAACCCATGATGCTTCTTTAAAGAAAATTAAAGAAATCGAAAAGAAAGGCGCCAAAGTATTAGTCACAGGTAGAGAAAAAGTGAACATCATAAGTCTATTCCAACATTTAGAAAAGTTAGGTCTCAAAAAGGTACTCGTCGAGGGAGGAGGAGAAATTAACTGGTCTGTCTTAAAATTGGGTCTTGTCAATGAATTAATAGTTACGATTACACCGATAGTAATTGGCGGCAGAGATGCAAAGACATTAGTTGAGGGTGAAGGAATTTCCTACATCTATAATGCAATTAGAATGAAGCTGGTAAAATCAATAATACAAGACAAAAAAGAAATTGTTTTAATTTATAGGCTACGATGATATTTCTTCTTTGGAGCTAATATCCAATAAAATCTGTTCTATCTTGTATCTTAAAGCATCTTTAACCTTTTCGTTGTTTACCATATTTAGGGGATTTTTGCAGTTCGGACATTTGAAGAATAGTTCCATTGCGTAATCGAATTTTATTCTTGGACAATTTGTACTCCCACAATGGTAAAATTCCGAGGATTCTTCATATTCCAATCGTTTCTGAAGCCTGTCCAGAATCTTTTTTTTCTGATTTTCTATAAAGTTTTCCGCTTGATCTCTTTTTGCTCTCCACCGATATACAAACCATCCTTTTTTTTCGTCCTTGACCCGAATACCAGTAATTAGTGCTTTACCAAACATGTCATACAACACCTTTCTGATTATATTAATTCGCATTCCCGTAGCTCCGGCTATTTCTTCATCAGTAGCATCTTCTGTATTCAGTAGGGCCCTTGCAACTTTATGATATTCTTCCCCGCCTATCAGATTGGCTATCTTGACAAATGGATCTTCATTTTCGGTTGAGTGCATTCACATTATAATACGTCTTTTTTAGTTATATATTTACCGTCAATCTGCGTAAGAACCTATTTTTGATAAACATGTGGAATGGTTTCAAGTTTCTAAATTGACTAATTCATAGCAAATGAAAACTATCCTATAGCAGGACAGGTTATTGCAAATGGTACAAAAATGGTATTTCATGTGATTAATAAATACTCAAATACCCAGAATAATCGCAATTTATTCGAATATTTAATTCAATTTTATATTAGTCACATATCAGTACTTATCATAATATAGAATATTTACTACATGGTAGGTTCTCTATTTACTTTGAGGCCACCATCTTCTGTCATCTCTATACCCATTATTTCTAGAATTCTCTTGGCATCAGTCTCCCTTTCTCTCCCAATAATGTTCCTCGCCATTTTTAGCCTATATCTTGGTATCCAATGCTGTCCTATCTTATATTTACCACGAAGATCAACCGGAACAACTTTCAAAACCGCAACTTCCCTAACTGATCCCATGTTTGAAGAAAGAGGTTCATAGCCTCCCTCTTTTTGGTATTTCTTCATTAATGCATTCAAAGCAATTGCCTTTTCATCGGTATTTTGAACAACAGATGCCGTTCCTTTGATAACTACGCTAATGTACAGTGTATCAGCCTGTGAAGCGTCGGTAGGATGAAAATAATACGATGGCAAGAAACAAACATAAGAATCAACCTCAAATCCGACCTTTGAGTTTCTTTTGATGTTTTGAATTTTTTCTCCGATTGGGTAAGAGTGCATGTATATTGAACCAAAATTTTTAGTATCTGACTGAGTATCAATCTGATTATTCTTAACATAGGCAAAATTCATTGGTATTATCTGCGGATAGCCATTTTCATCAATAGACGCAACTCTACCAACTTTTTCTTCATTGAGAAAGTTAATGATATTAGAGAAAGATTTTATTTCTAACTTTGGTACAAGCTGCACATTAAGATCTGGTCTGCAGTAGTATAATTAAATTACTAAATTTATTTTTCCTTATTTCAGCCACGCAACAAGTTATCCGAAAATTTTTTAATTGTCATCTTTAACCATAAGTATGAAAGGTAATAAAACGGCACTGGTTACCGGATGTTCTTCTGGAATTGGATATGCTACTTGCCTCTTACTGGCTCGTAACAACTTTAAGACATACGGTTCTGTGAGAGATTTGTCGAAAGCTAAAAAAATTCAAGAGGTGATAGATAAAGAAAAACTCCCTCTGAAAATAATACCTCTTGACGTAAACGATCCAGAGTCTATTAGTAAAGCTATTCGAGACATTCTTTACGATTCGGGAAAAATCGACGTTCTAATCAATAACGCAGGTTACGGTATGTTTGGTCCGATTGAAGATATTACAATTGAGGATGTCAAGCTACAATTTGAGACCAACTTTTTCGGAGTAATCAGACTTATTAAGGCAATAGTTCCTATAATGAGGAAACAAGGATATGGAACCATTGTTAACATTAGTTCAATGGTCGGGAGATTTGGAGTTCCCCTTAACGCTGCATACGTGTCTAGTAAATTTGCAATAGAAGGTCTATCTGAATCTATTTCGTATGAATTATCGGAGTTTGGAATAAAGGTTATAGTAATTGAACCTGGAGTTGTGCAAACTAATTTTTTTCAGAATCTAAAGATCAAGGGCAATGATACCAAGTCGCCATATTATGAATTAATGAAAAAGAGAGTTTCATTCCTAAAAACTGCAATGAAAAATAGCCCTACTACTAGTAGACAAGTAGCAGATACCATTCTACATGCATTGAATTCTAAGCATCCTGATTTTAGATATGTGATTGGAATAGACGCCAAAAATTCTATTCAAAAGAAAGAGTCTCTATCCGATAGAAAATTCATGAAATGGGTAAGTGATGGCATATTTCAGGCAAAGCCCTTTTCAAGATAACGACTCCATGTCATGGAGCCTTATCAAAATATTTACGTACTCCAACAATTACGGGATCAAGATACCTTGAAAATGAAATTGACAAAAGCGAAATTCCAACACCAAGCAATATACCTCCTACGACATCAAACAAAAAATGATCACCTACGTAAATTCTTGAAATACATACGAGTGCTGCTTCAACTGCCAGTATTAACGAAAATAAGAGCTCCTTTTCCTTTCTGAACAATATTAACAGAATCGCTGCACCGCCACTAACGATAGAAGCATGACCAGAAGGATACGCAAAATCATTCTTTGGAAGAATATCAAGCTCCTGGACTTGGATTGATGGACGAGGTCTTTCAAAAAGATACTTGAATAATGTGTTTAGAGGCATAATTATCAAAAAAGAAATTACTATGATTATAGCAATTTTTTTCCCTTTCCACCCCGTAAAAATACTCATAAACACAATTACAGCTGCCCAAACTATTTCTCTTCCATATGTTGACAACACTATCATAAAGTGATTTATTAGATTGGAATGAGAATTATAGATAAAAGACGACATTGCTTCATCAAATTCAATAATTCCCTGGTTTTGATATCCTACTTTAGGTGAAAGCATTACACCCATTATTATGAATGCAGCAATGCACATGATAGACGTAAAAATATATTTCAACACAACATCATGAGATTAGATACAATATATTTCATGATATCGCAAGGGTATTTTTCTCTTCGTTCTATTAGAAAAATATGTGATTTCGAACTTGATTCAATATATGTGCGATATATGGATAACTATCTATTGATCCCATCGCGAGGTTTTTGTTAAAATATTCTTATAGAATATGGCGTTACTGTTTAGGGTAGCCGACTTTAGTGTTGCCTGTTACCAAGAGTGATTCTACTATCATCATATCAACAACTACTTGTCAAAAGGTTAAAATCCTTAATAATTCATTTCAAGTTAATGCAAAAGTGCAGTAGATGCAATAATGATGCGAAGGTTACGTATACTTGTGATCATACCAATAATCTCGAGATGTGCTCAGAATGTTATCAACAGATCCATTGGGAAATGACTTGACCAATTTGTGTGGTAATTCTTGGATTCTCATATTGTTAACTAAATTTAGTGGTTCCTAATTATCTCTTGTTTATAATGGCCAAAAAGAATAATACTAGAATAGAAAGGGCCATTGAAGGTAACACAATATCGGTGAATGGATTGTCAAATGATAGGCTATGTTCGAGGTATTCGTAAAATAGGAAGATACCAAAGAGAAGAAATGCTATAATAGCATATATGAGTTTTCTTAAATGTGTGTTTCTATAGGCAGAAATTGACAGAGCTATTAGTATAGCAGCAAAGATGGTTCCTATTATATACAGTATATTTTCTACTATCTCAAATAATCCATTTTCAAGAACAAAAGATTCCAAATTACTCACTACAGTTACTTATTTTCATCGGCTTCGGATAAAGACAGGAACATTTCAACCAGTCTACTGCTCCATTTACTCCAAAGATTCGGATGGTGTTTCTTTAACAGGTCAACTATGTATCTAGAATCGATTGAATTATCACGGAGCTTATATCTCTTGAACTTTCCTTCCCTCACTTCGTCTATTAGATTTAGGTCAATCAAACGCCTTACATGCCAGTTTATAGAAGGTGCCGAGATACCCAATTTTTTAACAATATCAGTTTGTGTGGGATATCTTTGGTCAACAATAAACAGAATTATTTCTCGTGGAGTTTCTTGGTTTAACACTTGAAGGAGAGTTTTCTCATGCTCTTGAAAAGCACCGGATTGAAAATGTAACTTATAAAGACCTTGCCTTGTTGACGTGATCTTTCCACCTTTCTGAAGCTGATAAGAGTGATATTGAACTGAGCCCATCGATAAGTCCAGCTCATTTCTAATCTGACGTAGATAACAACCAGGATTTGTTTGGATAAATCGAAATATCCTTTCTTTGTTTGAATTTAATTCCTTTTTTCGCATATCTACCTCGACTCTCCCTGAATAGTCATCATTAAGTCATTTGGTCATTTGGACTATTTATTGATTCCATTTTTGTCACTCTATTGTCTTATTTTAATAGTATAATTCTCTAACTAACATCGATGCTTCTTAATTCTAAGTATTGACTCGGCTAATGTACCAGTTAATTCTCTTCTCCAAGAACTCTAACTGTGATTCATTAATTTTTCCCTTGCGAAGTAAAAAATTCAAATCCCTTTGGATTTGTTCTAATTGTTTTATACATTCTTCTTTGTTGTTTTTCGACAACATTTCATATGTATAGTCTATATTTGTTAGATTTCTCTTAAAGGACAACCGAGATTTCTGTCTGTAGAACCAACCCCCGATTGTTGAAACGAGTCCTATTATCACAGAAGTTAGTACAATAAACGTTTCAGTCAGAATTGCTCCCTTGAAATTGGCAGTAATAGTTTCATAGCCAGTAACGTTAAAAATTACTGGATTTTCATTTGTATTATTCGTTACAGACCAATGTCCAAAATCATATCCCCTGTCAGGTATCGCTTCACACTTGACAGTCGAATTGATAGGCAATGTAGTAGACTCACCAGCTCCTAGTATAATATCATTACATTTTACATTTCCCGAATTCTCGGGTTTAATATCAATAAGTATTTTAGCAACAATTTTGTCAGTCTTTCCATCGATTGTCATTATTCCATTGGTCCTAGTATTAGTTACGTAAGTGAAATTCGTAACTGGATCTACTGTCAATTTGCTTGCTATCAGTGGGAACGTTATTTTTAGTGGGATATCAATGAAAGGATTATTAATTCCAGATAAAATAATTGCAGGTTCCAAAGATATATTTTCTATCACCTTGTTTGTTGTTCCATTAATAACGCTAACAGAATTATCCACCAGATTATTAACATAAATCTTGTTTGTTCGTGGATTAACTGCAATTCCGACTGGGTTGTCTCTTACCTTTATGTTGGTTTCAAGTTTACTGGACGTGCCATTTATAACACTTACAGTATCGTTCAAAAAATTTGACACGTATATCGTATTGGTTTGAGTATTGATAGCAAGTGCAGTAGGTTTTGAACCGACTGGTATAGTTGATACTAGTGTATTGTTACTTCCGTCTAGAACTAAAACACTGTTCTTGCCTAAATCTGAAACGTACACCTTGTTTGTATGGGGATTCACAATGATATCATATGGCGATAAAGCATATTTCAACGATTCTTTTACCTTATTTTCAATTGGATCTATTTTACTAATGGTTTTCGAGTCCAAGTTTGCTACGTAAACCCAGTTTGTAGCTAAATTAATGCCTATCCCTACCGGAGAACTTCCCACAGGTATCTGAGTAAGTTCTTTATTCGTAAAACCATCGATTACGGAAATTGTGTTAGATTCTCTGTTAGAAGCATATATTCTATTGGAGAACGGGTTTATTTCTACATCATATGGAGAATTGCCCACATCGATATTTGTTTCTACTTTGGATTTCTCAATGTCGATTACTGATATCGTATTCGAAAGTTGATTGGCAACATAGAGTTTATTTGTTATTGGATTAATATCAATACCCACGGGAAAACTCCCCGAATTGATTATTGGCTTGGATTTTAAAGATATTATATTCTGATCATCATTCTCATCTTGGGCATAGATGACAATTACGAAAATACTAAACAGGAATACGAGAAGTAGTGAAAAATAGAAAAACTTTGGCAAATATTTCAAATAAGCAATTTAGGCTTAATGGATATAAAAAGTAACTACTAGTTATTATCTAGATTTAGCAACAATTAGGTCCTTTTGACTCTTTACCGCCCAGATTTTGGCTTAAAACGAAGAATGATTCTAAAAATAATACCCAGAATTAATATGATAACACCTGCGATAATGAACATAGAACCATTTAATGTCCATGATGGATTATTGTACATAAATGAGCTTTGAGGACCCAGCAGTGATTTAGATTGTGCCGTAAAAATTAGACCTGCTATTATAAGTGCGATTCCAATAATCTCAACTATTATTTTCATGCTCTACCATATACATATTCAGAACTGAATATGTATACGTTATCTATTTTCTTAGTAACCTAGTAGGCGTCATAAAAGACGCAAAATTGCCAAACTAAAATTTCTAATTTGTAACGATTAGACAGAATTGTCAGTACTATGAATATCAGATGGCTAAGTTTTAATACCCATAAGGTCTGCGTCATGGGTGCATGTGCTAGAGCTTGATAAAATATAAACTTGGCAACTCAAATTTAATTATCGGATACCTCTCGGCAATTGTTGCTGCTTTGCTCTTTGGTTCCGTCTCTACCCTAGCAAAACCTATACTGTCACAAATAGATCCTATTATCCTTTCATCAATCATTTATCTAATCGCTGGAGCATTTTTTACTCCCGGCGCCCTAAGAACACAATCAAAAATTACGGCTAAATATTACGCTCTTATTCTAACAAGCGCGGTAGCCGGTGCTGCTATTGCACCTATTATTTTCTTTATTGGCTTAAGTCAAAGTACGGCAGCAGACACCTCACTACTTGCGAATGGAGAAACTGTTTTTTCGATTTTATTTGCATTGCTTATTTTTAGAGAAAGATTGCGACCTCTAGGATACATTTCAGTTACAATGATACTGATTGGAGTATTTTTAGTAACTACAAACCTTGATTTTGATAGTTCATTATTTAGAATGAATATAGGCAATGTGTTGGTTATCTTATCAACAATGATTTGGGGATTTGACAACAATATTTGTAAGATCATAGCTCGACAAATAGACGTGTCAAAACTTATTCAGTTAAAGGCCCTTATAGGAGGGTCTATACTAATGGGAACGGTCTTCATATTAGGAATTCCTTTCAAGATTCAAAATGAACAATTACTACCTATTGTCATTTTAGCTGTCTTTGGATTTGCTATATCACTATATCTATATTTACATAGCATCAAGAGAATTGGAGTAGTTAAGGCTTCATCTTTGTTATCTCTGTCCGCCGTATTTGGATTGATTTTCGCAATCATCTTTCTTCATGAAATCATTGGTGTCAGTCAGATCATTGCTATTGCGATTATGATATTTGGAATTCAACTAATGTACTCATATGAGAAGAAAGGTGAAATGATCCTCAAATGAAATACTTAATAACATCGCATACTAGGATAGTATAATCTTGTTCCAAGAAATAAAATCAAAGAGTCTAACCTTTGATGAAATTGCACCTAAATGGACTAATAAAATTAATGGAGTATGGCAAATGGGATTTCCATTTCCGTTGTCATTTCAATGGTGGAAGTGGTACTTTCAGCTTGACAGTCCTGCAAAATGCATCATAGGTGAGGCTCATGGCTATTCATCGAAATATGAAAATGAATGTAATATTTGTGACAGTATCGGTTGGGAATTTGGGCACTTTTTTCTTATGAGGTCGAGGAAAGATTTCATGGCCAATGTTGAAAAGTTTGTGGCGCACTGGAATGAAAAACACATCTCACAAGAAAAGGCACAGTTAATAGATAATACATAATTTTTTTCCTTTTTGGAACATAACAGAGTATTGTTGTTACCATAAGAATCTGTATAACAGACTGGTTCTCTTATAATAATAGATAAATGAAATAAATTTTCTAATAAAAATAATTTAATAGTGAAATAATATGATCATATTACCAACATATTATGATTTTATTAACTCTATATCATTGGAGGATATAAATAACATAAACGATCTCCTTATTTGTCATGCGCGCTATATTCAATTAAATGTTGGTAAAGAATAGACTATTTATTACTGATCTAACAATTTCAACAGATAAAAGCAAATTTGACGAGCTCATTTTTTTGATAATAAACCATTACTCTTATTGGTAACTAGGAGTCCATTTATATGAATCAATATTACAGAATCACGCTTATAATTTCAATGTATGCCTTTTTGACAATTATATTAATGAATGTTAGCAATAAATCCTATGGTATAGAACAACAAGAATTGGAGATTCCCCAAGCTAAATCAGTTTACGACACAGAAACTATGCATTTGCCAAGGTCTGTTGGTTATTTCATAATTCTTATTGCAAATGAAGCTCATGAAGATTGGTCCAATGAAAAGCATAAACTACTTACGGATCATAATTCGTACTTTGTACCATCACACATATTAATTCCAAAAGGAACTGCCATCGTATTTCTTAATGCGGATGCGCCATGGAACACGCCACATCCTCATACTATCAATATTAAAGATAGCTCGGGAAAGGTGATTCATACTACTGGAAAGATGGAGTATGCTAATTCATCTGATTCAAAAGTATTGCCTGTAGGCACTTATTCTATAACAGACACGGAGTATGAGTGGATGAAAGGGACAATTACAGTATCGGACGAAACTTCTACGGGCAAAGAAATAGTAGGAGGATTTTATTCTCCAACTAATCAAGTATCGAATAATTTAGACAATGACGGAAATATGCACCCAGGATGGTTGGGTTATTATGAAAGTGAATTTCCAAAGAATGGTTTCAACATTCTTAGCGAGCACAATTTCAGCTACAACACCTGCTCCTATTGTGAGGGCAAATTCTGGCCTGATAATAAGACTGGAGATCACACGCTAATAATTTTTGGTATCGATCAACCACTTTCGGAAGCTATAGTCAAACTTCAGAAGCTAGTAAAGGACAATGTATACATTTGATCAAATTCTTTTCATTTAATCTTAAGACCTTAGGTCGCATTGAATAAAACTCGTATTTTCTGAAGACCCACTCCCTGCTAGGTACATTCCTGGTTATAAAATAAATCTAGTAATATTATAAAATGGGATGCAAACGAATCTGTGATGAAATAGGCATATTAGGAGCAAAATATAGTGACGGAGTCAAATATTGTAGAAGATGTTCAGTATATTTTTTTCATGATGGATCATTTTGTCCTTGTTGTCATCTTCATCTTAGAACCAAACCAATCAGATCGCGAAAGTAATAGTTGATCCTTTTTGAGTTTGATGATTTCTGAAACATACTACGGCCTGAGATAATCTAGAAAAAGGTTTTAGGACCAGCAATTGCTACACTACACTATGAGTGACAATAATCTTGAAACGGCTACTTTTGCCGCCGGTTGTTTCTGGGGTGTGGAAGATGCGTTCATGAAAAAAAAAGGAGTAAAAGTAACAAGTGTTGGATACACTGGAGGAAATTTTTCAGATCCAACATACGAAGATGTGTGTACTGATAAGACTGGACACGCAGAGGCCATACAATTAAAATTTGATCCCAAGGAAGTATCTTACGAGGAACTTTTAGATTTGTTTTGGTCTACCCACAATCCAACCACCAAGAATAGACAAGGCCCGGACATAGGATCTCAATATCGTTCCACTATTTTTTATCATACTGCAGAGCAAGAAAACATTGCTAAAAAATCGATGCAAGAGCTTAATGATTCAAAATTTCAGAACAACATAGTTACGGAGATTGTACCGGCAACGACATTTTATCCGGCAGAAGATTATCATCAAAAATATTATCAAAAGATTGGCGGGGGTAGTTGTTATAATTGAAAAAAATGTCATACGCATTGGGCTAATTAAAAGAAGAAAAACCAGTAGAGTAATAATCTAGACAAGTAGAGACTATTTTAAGCGAATTCAAAGCTATGCTGTATGTGCAAATTGTCCCGTTTGTTTTTGAAGAGGCATCGCAGATCCTTAAATAATTTGTTGAGCAATCGTAAACAATTCCTAAACACCAACTGGTGGGTAACTTTGGTTGTTCTGATTCTTGTCCAGGGGCCAAAACTCCCACCAGTGAATCTAAAAATCTTCAATTGTTCTCATTGTTGTGTCTAAATTCAATATGATGCTAATTTGCTATTGTTTGGCTCTGTTCCCTCATGAACTGGGTGAGATAGTATCTTCCACCAGTCCCTTTTCCCGTGGTTCCAGAATCTTTCCATCCACCAAAAGATTGACGTCCCACCAT
>JALYLJ010000185.1 GCA_030774295.1 Thermoproteota archaeon | reverse complement strand
TTCTGACACAATGCAATTGTGGAAAAAGTTTGTTTTGATCACTCCCGGCTCAATTATGATCACTCTTATCCCGAAAGGAAACAATTCGTACATTAATGACTCACTAAATCCTTCGATAGCAAATTTTGTACTTACGTAAGCAGAAATACCGGGGAATCCTACCTGTCCTGCTCCTGAGCTTATATTGATAATAGTACCGCTTTTCTGTTCTCGCATTAAGGGAATTATTTTTTTAGTAACAGTGAGGACCCCAAAAAAATTAGTCTCAAATTGACTCCTTATTTCATCCAATCGAAGCTCTTCAAAAAAACCTACCAAACCGTATCCTGCATTATTTATCAGAACATCTATTCGTTTTTCTTCAGTTTTGATTTGATTTACTGCATTTTCTATTGAGGACTTGTCATTAACATCAAGCTGCAAGATATTTAGGTCAAGTTTTTCTTTTGCAATTTTTTTTCCTAGGATATCAGAATTCTTTGTATTTCTCACACCAGCATAGGTACAAAACCCATTTCTTGCTAGCGTTAATGCCGTTTCATAACCAATTCCACTGGAGCAACCTGTAATGAGCGCTACTTGAGGCATTATACTAATACCAGTTTATTTTTTATATATCTTTAGACCCAAATTATCATCTCTCGAGACATCCAGACTGCTGTAAGGGATAATTTCAATTTTGGCAAAAATTAGATTAAAAACATTAATTTATCATTGAAATGGATCGATATCGATTGTCCGACGCAGATGAAGAACCCCGTTCAAGCACGGGAGCCACACCTCAGAACCAATTGGTTAGGTCTCTGGGACTTTTAGATATACTCATGGTGGGGATAGCAGCAATGATAGGTGGTTCGATTTTTGTTCTGACCGGACCTGCAATTGGACTTGCAGGAAGCGCTGTTATAGTAGCATTCATTATTAATGCTATAATCACGGTGTTCACTGCCATGGCATATGCAGAACTTGGTTCAGCTATGCCCGAAGCGGGAGGTGGCTATCTGTGGGTCAGAGAGGGTTTGCCTAGACCAAACGCATTCATAAGTGGATGGATGGCTTGGCTCGCACACATAATCGCTGGATCATTGTATGCAGTAAGCTTTGCTTCATTTCTTACAGGGCTACTTGAAATGACAAATATTTCGCACGATATTGTGCTTTTGAACGTTATTCCACTAGAGAAGCTGATAGCGGTCATTTCAATTGCTGTTTTCACTTATATCAACATTAAAGGAACATCTGAAACTGGCAAGACCGGCGTCGTCATTACTATAATTCAGTTAGGGTTAATATTCATTCTAATCACAGCGGGTATATGGGTTATGAGCGGTCAACCTAACTGGCATACAAATTTTTCAGATTTTATGCCAATGGGAATCACTGGAATAGTCGCTGCAATGGGTTTGACTTTCATAGCATTCGAAGGATATGAGGTAATCGTTCAAACAGGAGAGGAAGTTAAAAATCCAAAAAGGAACATTCCGAGGGCAATATTCATATCGCTAACTGCTGTTGTTGTTGTGTACTGTTTAATTGCCTTTGTGTCTATTGGTGCCATATTTCCACAAGGCATTGAGTCATGGAAATACATTGGTCAGAGTGGTGAGCTGGGAATAATGAAGGCCGCCGAATTACTTGTGCCTTACGGAGCATTTATCGTTCTAGGTGGGGGTCTTATTTCGACGCTAGCTGCATTAAACGCAACAACGTTCTCATCTGCCAGAGTTGCTTTTGCTATGGGCAGGAATTATAATATGCCGTATCAGCTGAGCGCTATCCACAAAAGGAACAAGACGCCTTATGTTGCAATACTAATATCTGGTATCATAATGGCAATTATGGCTTATGGACTTCCTCTCGCGCAGATTGCCACTGCAGCAGGTGTGATTTTTCTGTTGTTATTTACTCAGGTTAATTTGGCTGTAATCACAATTCGTAGAATTTATGGAGACAAGTTAGATTACGGCTTTAAAACGCCTTTCTTTCCTGTAATACCAATTATAGGTATCTTTCTAAAACTCGGATTAGCTGTATATCTACTTGTAACTCAGCCTTTAAGCTGGGCAATAACTGTGGTATGGGTGGTAATTGGATTCTTTGTGTATCGAATGTACACATTTAGGAAAGAAATAGATCATTATGCACCAATTGTTACCAGCGAAGGGGATTTAGAGAGAAAAGATTACAGGATTCTTATTCCGTATACCCCTGAAGATCCAGATAGACTACTAAAGTATGCGATAAGGGTAGCCAAAGAAAGTATCGGAGAGATTAATATTTTGAGAGTAATCACAGTTCCAAAACAAACACCGCTGTCCGCTGGAACGGGTTATGCTGAAACAGCCAGGAAATCATTTGAACCGTTGGATAAGCTAATCGATAAGGAGAATATTCTAAATCACTATCTTGTTAGAATATCACATGATGCAAGTGAAGCAATATTGGCTACTGTGGAGGAACAAAAAATAGATCTATTGATTACAGATTTTGAAATGTTCAGAAACAGTAAAAAATTTCAAACAATACTAACATGCGATGTTTTAGCAATACTGTCAGAAGGGAACGAAGAGCTAACCTTTGAACCAGACCGGAAAAAAGGCCGTAAAGATAAGAAAAATTTGGTCGTTCTATATGATGGGGGAGATCATTCCGAGGTCGTTCTGAAGGCAACGAGCTGGTTAGAACGTTCGGGGCAGTTCAAAATTAATGTGTTATATATCAATACCAAAAATGATGGCGAACAGGAAAAAATTGTAAGAATAACAGACACACTAAAACAAAAGGAATATCTTGAGCAGGTCGGTATTGAATTTAATGAGATTACATTATCAGATAACGATATGCAATATAGTAACGAAGCAGCAGATACAATTTTGTCCTCTTTGGGTAATTTTCAACCCGACGTTGTCATAACCAGTGCAACTATTTCAAAGTTTAGCTTGTTTAACGATCCTCATTTTCAAAATATGCTATATGAGCTCAAATGCCACGTTATAGTAGCCAGACATTTTGCTATTCCTGGAGTACACACAATCAAAACTCTAATCCACAGATTAAGAAGTCTCACACTTGGAAAGATTGAAGACCTCAAAAAAACCAAACAGGGATCAACAAGCTAAACGCATTAACTCGCTTGTTGTAGATAAACTAGCTAAGGTTGACTTCCAATTCTTGTGTGATATTCATAATTATTTTTACATTTAGCGATTATCAAGATTTATATTGCATTAATTTACTTAGGTAAGCCTAATTGTTTTATGCCCCTGAAAAAAAGTTATACCATTAAAACCCATTATACGAGGTAGAAAAAATGAATGAAAATTTTCTATTGGAATGTTAATAAGAAAAAAATTTCATTATGCGTATGGATATTTTATCTTATCCCAAGTCTCTTTTCGAGCTCCGTATATGGGGCACAGAATATCGAACTTAGTTCTAACGACCTGGTTTTAGTGACAGTAAACCTACAACGAATTCTGGAACAAATGAACTTGGTTCAAACTAGTCTTACAAATCAAGATAGCACAAGAGCTTTTGAACATGCATATATCTCACACTCAATAATATTTCCATCAATTAAAGACAAACTAAAAGAGATAGATCAAAACTCAACTGATAGATTGGAATCGCTTCTAATTGATTTACCTATAATGGTAAGATCATCATCTCAGATCTCGGAAATAGGAACTAATATCATTAAAATCAAGGATATCTTGAATGATATTAATTCAGCTATACTGGATCCAAATAGTTCTGGTTACAATTCAACCATTTCATCAACTATTATTGTTTTGTTAAACGATACCTCAAAATTCTATCAACTATCTGATTTTGGTAACTCCAAGAATCCTTCGAGTTTAGTCGATTATGAAAACGCCATAGGCATGGCCGATATCTCCCATATGTTGTACAAAAATATCTCTAATGCGTTTGATGATTCTAAACAAAAAGAATTAGAGTCCTTTTTCGATGACCTGAAAAATTCCTTACTTTCTAAATCAGATATTCAAAGCATAACTGTACTCATTAAGGCATTGCAAACCAATTTAGCTGAAAATGAATCCGATACTCAATCCAATGATTCTTTACGGCCATATTTTGCGAATATTAAAAATTTATTATCGGATATCGACGCAGCCATAAGAAATGACTCTGATTATTCTTCAGCCGAAAAGTACGCAACTACAGCATACCTGGATAATTTTGAGTATGTCGAAGCTCCACTTGAAAAAGTTGATCCAATACTTATGAAAAACCTGGAACTAATGATGAGAGAGCAACTCCGAGAATTATTAAAAAATAGCCAGCAATCAGAAGCGATTGTCCTTTTGAACAATATCACTACAAATCTTTCAAAGGCCGCAAATCTACTGAATATAAATTATGAAAACCTCGAAACAAGTGCTACAGCAGGATATTTAATTCCTTTGAGAGAGAATACTCAATTAAATAATCTAAGTGATATTACCGAACTAAGTAAGGGATTTGGTACTTACTCTGGAATAAAAAAAGGCTTTGGCGAAAGTACAGACTCTGAGAAGTCGGGAGTAATGATTGATATTGATAATATAAGGATCAAATTGGTTGAACTACTTCAAAAGTATAAGGAAGGAAAAAATGACGAAGCATTTATGACAGCCAGATCAGCTTATCTGGACAGTTATGAGGGAATTGAAGTTCCACTTAGGCCGATAAATCCTGACTATACGCTTGACATGGAAATAAAATTTGCAGAACCCCGTAATTTGATTCAACAACATCAGCCTTATCCAACAGTTGAAACCAAAGTTGTAGAAATTAGAAGCGGACTAGATGAATCTGAAAGATTGGTCACAGGCACAGGAACATTAGCACCCTCACTTGCATTTTCCACTTCATTTTCGATAATATTCAGAGAAGGGCTTGAATCTGCACTTATATTGGGCGCTATCCTTACTTATCTTGAAGCATCACGAAATTCACATTATAAGAAGCATGTCTACCTAGGAATTGTGATCTCTATTATTGCAACAGTCATTACATGGTTTATCGCTCAGTTTGTTATAGACATCACCGGTGCAAGTAAGGATCTAATTGAGGCAATAGCCGGAATTTCAGCTGTTGCAGTACTATTCTGGGTAAGTTTCTGGATATTAAATAAGGTTGAAACTAAAAAATGGATTGAATTTGTAAAGGCAAAAGTTTGGCAGGCAACTACAACGGGAAGCGTAATGGTCTTCTCAATGTTATCGTTTTTTACAGTCTATAGAGAGGGGTTTGAAACTGTCTTATTTTATCAGGCCATGTTGTCATTTGCCAAAAATATGGAGACCTTTGTATTCTTGGGACTAGTGTTAGGATTGGCTGTGATATTAAGTGTTGTATTCATTATTAGAAAGCTTGGCAAAAAGTTACCACTGCGTGTTTTATTTGGCCTGACTATGGGGATAGGAGCTTACATGTCAATCGCTTTCATCGGAAATGCAATAAGAGAGTTTCAAGAAATTGGTTATATTTCAACAACACACCTATTTGGAATTATCCCACGTTTAGAGATAAACTTGGCAACAATGACAGGTATTCATCCCACACTAGAAACAACTATTGCTCAGATATTACTCTTATCAGTTTATCTTGTAGGATCTCTTTATATATTAATAATGCAACCACGTAGAAAGAAATTGGCAGAAACGTCTAGAAAATCTATGGCTAATTTGAAGGATGGGGAGAAACGATGATTTGTTTAAAACTAAATTTGGGAACAAAATAGTCAACCCTGCATGCAATCAAGAAAAATAATTAGGCGTAAAACTAATAACTATATTGTGATTAAGACTATGTTAAATATTTGGGATCGTCAACATGAATTCTGATGAAGAACTTTATCTTGGAACTGCTGAATCCGAACATATTGAAATGTACCTAAAGGCCATTTGGCACATGCGTGAGAAAAATGAAAAAGTAAAAGTTAGTTCTATTGCTAAGATTTTGAATGTAAGGCAACCATCTGTTGTTCAGATGCTTCACAAGCTGAATGACACAAATCTAGTTGACTATGAGAAAGGCAATGCTGAAATGAATTTGACAGCTGAAGGAGAAAAAATAGGAGAACAAATGATTAGGAATACGAGACTTTTGGAGGTCATGATGAAGGAAGCCTTAAAAATTGAAATCGATGAAGAGATGGTGTGTGGAATTGAACATCATATGAAGGATATATTTACCGATGCTTTATGTACCCTACTAAAACACCCTAGGTACTGTCCACATGGTTATGATATCCCTATGGGTAACTGTTGCAAAGAATAAATCGCTATGTATATTTCCGACTGTATTTGAGCATAATCAATGATTTGTTGATATTTTTGAGAAAGATATTGTATGTCAATTGAATTCAATGACTCATGGGATATGTTTAGGGGTAATATAAGAAGAACGGGATCAATAGGAACTAAACCCGTGACCAAACCCTCACTTTACTGGACAATAGAGCTTGGTCCGATGGTGTCCTCTCCCGTTTATGAAGAAGGATTTCTATACATTCTTACATTGACCGGACGTATCTTTTGTTTGGATATATCAAAGAGAAAGATTAGATGGCATCATAATATTGGAATTCCTATGGTTTCAACGCCGTTAATTTTGGATGATATGATAGTATGTGCTACGTTTGGTAACTGGATACATGGTGATACTTCACAAGATAATATTATTTTTGCACTTAATAAAGATGATGGCAGTATGATCTGGGAGTATCATGCCGGGGGAGACTTTTTTTCTTCACCATGTCCTATGGGAAAGAAAATAGTCTTGGGATCCATGGATCATAATTTGTATTGTATCGATTCAACTGGAGAAATAATCTGGAACTATGAGACAAAGGGTCAAATTTGGTCTTCTCCTTCTTGCCACGATGATATCATATATTTTGGATCAGATGATGGGTTCATATACTCTGTTGATTCAGACGGATCTCTAAAATGGAAATCAAAATTAAATGGTAAAATAAGATCATCTTCTCCTTGTCTTTATGGAGATTTAATTTTTATTGGCACATATAATGGTGGAATATTCTGTTTAGACAATTTTAACGGTACTATCAATTGGTATAAAACTATAGAAAAACCAGTTTTATCATCTCCCCTTTTGGTAAAGGACAGGATCATATTTGGAGCTTCTGATTGTAGACTTTATTGCTTCGATTTGACAGGTTCTAAACTATGGGAATTTGAAACGGGTGGAAAAATCTGGTCGTCCCCTGCCAGTAGTGAAAATGATAAATTATTGTTTTTTGGAGGTTTGGATTCATATATTTATGGTATAAATTTCTATACGGGAAACCAGGAGTGGAAATTTCCCACGATGGGTAGCATTGATTCTTCACCATGCATTGCAGATGGGATGTTATTTGTCGGTGGTAGAGATGGTATTTTGTATAGTTTTGAAAAACATATAGAACTAGCATATATCTCCTGAGAGTATTTGTTACCTAATGGGAGGATTAAAAAAAGAATTAACTAATACTATTTTTGGCTGATATCTTGAATATTGTTCCATCGTGCTTATAGTTTGCTAGAACGTAGAGGTTGCCATCAGGTCCTAATTCAAGATCTGTGATTGTTCCAAAATTTCTACCGAATGTTATACTACCAGTTTCACTATTAGTGTCTGCCTTCTTGTCACTCAACGGACCAGTGAGAACTAGGTGTGTTCTAGTCTTGTCCAGCGGAAAATTGAAAATGGTGCCATTTTTGACACTACCTACAAATAGATTATCTTTGTATTTTGATCCAAGATTGTCAGTATGCATGAATAGGACAGAAGTAGGGGCTATGGTGTCTATCCATATAAACTCGGGATCCCTGTATGTGCCCTTTCCTCCAAAAGTTTCCAAGTTTTCTGGATTAAAATCAGGTGTATCCTTAGAAAATCCGATTACCTCTTTCCACCCGCTATTAAATCCCGGCAATGCAAGATTAATTTCATCATCAGTGCTGCGACCATTTTCGGTTTCCCAGAGATTTCCTGTTAACGAGTCAAATCCAATACCAAAGCTATTTCGTAACCCATACGCATAATACTTGTTTAATGGGTCTTCGTCTCCTAGAATTCCTTTATTATCTACAACGCCACCATCAAATGTAATTCTAAGTATGCCCCCTCTTCCATCTGGTGGAGGGCCATCCTTGTTATTCTGAGCTTTAGTAATAAAAGATTGATTTTGAACATAGTTTAAGTTACCAATTACAAGATATACACTCTTCTTATCCGGGCCTATCTTTAACACTCCGCCATTATGGGAAGGTCCGGGTATCGTAGGA
>JALYLJ010000184.1 GCA_030774295.1 Thermoproteota archaeon | reverse complement strand
TAGTTACATGATTTAACTTGTCATCTTTTATTTTTTGCCAGGTGTCAACCAAGTATTGTTTATTTGCATCTTGTGCATCTTTTATGTACTTGTCAATAGTTTCGTAAAGAAATTCTGCATCTTTGCCCATTGCGTTCAAGATATCGTACATTGTATTCGATAAAGCATCTTGGTTACTCATAATCTTTTTACTGTTATCATACTATTTAACAGATTAAGGAAAATCAAAATCGCAAGGACAGCGCCGTGAAAGACGCCTTAAAGTTGACGCATGCTTTGAATAATCACATTTTAAAAAATTGTCCTCACTGTCAAAGGCTGTTTGAAGAGGCTTTTATGAATGAGGGTTAAAAGAAAAAATATAGTGGGCTCGCCCAACCAAGACCGAGCGCCACCAACAGATAAGGACCATAGGCAAACCAAATGGAGGTTTAAACTATGACAGGTCTACAATACAACAACAAGAATATTAAATCTTATCAAAAATGGCGAGAATTTCAACAACAACAATTCTACCCAATTCAAGTCAAAAGGCTAACAATAAAAGAAACAAAGGAATATCATCTAAAGATCCTTTGGACGTTTCACTAAATGGTAATTTGACTATCGTCGGTCCATAGTTCGTATATTAATCCTCACAGATTACTATATCGATAAGTACGAATGATATCTTTTACCAGTTGCCATACCAAATTAAATAATAAACCATATTCACTAGTCCTTATATACCAACAAACATGTATTGTGAATTAAGAAATTATAATGAATGAAAAAAATTGTGTTGAATTTATTTAGTTACTAGCTCTAGTAGTTCTCAGTCATAGGATTTAGGTTTATCTTCACATTTTTCTACTTCATAGCCAGCCAGATTATCTCCTCTGTCATGTGCCCTTTCAAAGCATTTTTGTGTTTTTTTACCTGCGTCATCATATGTGTTAGAATTTTTGAATTTTTTCCAGTTTATGTGATCGTCATTGTTGTCATAGCCATCCTTACCAGCAAATACATGATTGGTGCTGCTAGTAAGACCAATCATTCCAACTGCAAGAATTGTTCCCAATAGAAGGAATGTTTTTATTGATTGTGTCTTATTCATCAACAAAAGCTCAAAACCACCGTAAATAAACCGATCCTTTGTGAATTTCTTAGAATATCAAGTCCTTGTGCAGACATTGTATGGCTAATTGATCAAATTTTTTAGATTTTTAATTTATATTGATTATTTTCTTGTGATATTATCTGAACTACCTATCAATTTGTATAGAATACCGCATTCATTGTTAGGGATATTAAAATTATTGAACCATATGTCTTATCATCTTAGATTCTCTAACGTGTAATAATGTGTAGACTGAAATAATAAAGCTTATACTGTTAAAACCCCAAGTGTACTTAATGGAATCGAATTCCACAGAACCCGATAATGTATCATTTACTCAAGTTGTTAGATCCTGTTTCCTGAAAACAGGTCCTTAAATTGTGTCAAATTTAGTTCACAGCCGACCAGCCCCATGTCAATCTTGTCCCTTTATTTAAGCCCAAGGTCGATAAAATTGATACCTTTAAGGGATATTTTGATGCCTTCACTGTTCCACTATTGTCTTAGAAACAAGATTTCATTTTTCCACTTGTGGCTGTGCCGCGTTCAGTTTTTTGTAATGTCTGTACGCATCTACTATTTGCCAAATCCAATATATGCCGGCAACCAGCCAACTCCAAGGGTAGGGGACAAATAATGATACTATAATCCAAATGGCAATACTCACTACCAGAATAATTATTCCTCGTTTTACGAATCCCAAATAGATATGACCGACGCCTGAAACTAACACAGCAAGAAGAATAGTAATTCCAAGACTTTTTGCCAATTTTTATAAAGATGTGGCTTGTTAATAGGTCTTTCATGTCTAGCGTTTCTTAAAGTAGGTAATGTTAGTCGTTTATGTTGTTATAGGCTGTAAAATGTTGCTAACCGATGTTGGAAGACTGGACTCTCCATTAAACTATTGTTATTTTCCTTCAGATCAATTACCCATGATAATGAATAATAACATCCCATTCTATAACTCTGGATAATACAGGAATATCAGGAAAATGCAATTGGGTGTCATTGTTATATTCATTTTTGTCATACTTGGAATTATTTTCTTTATTGTATTCGGTAGCGGTTATTTCAAAACTGAAAATCCACAAAACGAGAATTTGCAGAATAGATCTAAAGTTGTTTTTCCCAACCCTGACTCTATTCCGCCAGAATGTAAATATACTCCAAATGATTTATTGTGTCAATTTCAACTTGAAAAGCAAAAAATGAAGCTGTCGCAGAATGAGTAAAATATTCGTGCATTTAAGAATTTTTAAATATTAAAGAAAAGAACAATATAGCATAATGGTTCATAGAAAATCTGCAGGTGTAAATAGTAACAGAAATGATATGTTGTATGTATCTATCTTTTTTATCATAGTCTTGACAATAGTAACGTTTACTTCTTACAATATTGAAAGCTATTCGACAAACCTATCAACTGAGGATAATTTTCGGGTTGAAAAACACTAGGGAGAATAAAATAATCCTTTATTTTATTTGGAAGATAACGACGTTTACTTCCATTCCCACGTCTTGTCTACGAAATTTCCTGCAATGTCAACCTCTGCTTCGAAAACTCCTACTACATTATTGAGGGATTCCAATTTACCCTCCGAAGTCTGAAAAAATATTGCTCCTCGCCATTTTAGTACGCCAGAGGAATTAAACCGCCCAATTCCCTCACCAGTATATGATGTAATTTCTCCGTCCAAAGTTCTAATTATCCCATTACCGATTCCATGCAACATTCTATTAGAAGAAGGGCTTGCTATATAGGTAAGTAATTCAGTAACTTGTACTCCCCTAAGGCTTCCACTTGCCGATATACTTGTTTCTATTGTAGGACCTTCAACATCCGTAACTCTTTGACCTGATACGTTACCTTTCATTTCCCCAATTATTTCGCCTAACATATTGATTTGATATGAATGACCTTACTTAAATCTACTAGTAAATCTACAGATTTATTGAGAAACTAATAGGATGGCCAGCGCCATGTATTTTCTGGTATACACTTGATAATCAACCCAAGGTTACCATATATCCAATATCTATATCAATTCTCCATCTCTTTGAGGAAGAGGTGTAGAAATTTCCATTAAGGACATCAATTTAGTATTTGATTTTGGTGAAGATTTTGGAATCATTGCCCTTCATGCAGTGTTGGTTTCCGGTGTGGTAAATTTCTGTCTATCTTGGCTTTACGGTGAATCTTCTTGGACACTTATTGGTCCGATATTCTTTGTAAGTGCGATTATACACTCGGCGTTGTAATTTCCGTCTCCTTTCTCATCACAGTCGTTTTTGTTCTCTTTTTCAAAGTCCAGTGATATTTTATTCTTTTCGCCAGGTGCCGTAAATTCTTCAGTGTTCAAGGTATCTGCAATTATACAGCCGGCGTTGTTATTTCCATTATCTGATTCGTCGCAAGTATTTTTATTGTCTTCATCTATCTCTATACTAACCTTATTTTTGAATGGGTCATCTGCGGCAAATGCTGTTGTTGCGGGAGCACCGAATACTGCGGCAATCAATAACGCAATGGATGGAAGCAATATTGTCATTGTACCTAGATTCATCGAAAACTTAGTCAAATCTTCATTTATATGAACTTGGATGGATCATTTCGTAAGATTCTTGTGTAGACAGATTCTGCATGATGTTGCATTAAATTAAACCTAATCAGGAAACGGACAAATCTTGGAAAAATGATCTAGTACTGCAGCAACCATACTTCAATAGAGACTTAAGTAATAAAGATACTAGTTACCGGTATCATCAGTGTTGTTATTGTCATTGGTATTAGAATAGTTTATTTTGAAAATAGTTAGCATCTTCAGAACAGTGCACAATTTCTTGATCACCAAGATTGTCTCCTATTTTCCCTGCTAGGTCTATACAATTTTGAGTTTGTTTA
>JALYLJ010000183.1 GCA_030774295.1 Thermoproteota archaeon | reverse complement strand
ATACAGAACTGGGATCAAGATAAAATCGTTCCTTACTTTTGAATTTATTTCCAAAAGATGGATGATAGAAAAAATTTGTCTTGACACCGATAGGGCTTACAACAGTAACATGTACACCTGTCCCATGCAATTCATGTCGTAGCGACTCAGAAAAACCCAACATAGCAAATTTTGATCCGCAATATGCCGCCAACCCAGGTATACCAAAGCTTGCTGCCAGTGATGCGACATTTACTATGTGTCCATTTTTCTTTCTTAGCATTGGATCTAGAAATGCTTTAGTGCAATAAATCATTCCAAAGTAATTTGTTTTGGTAACTGATTCCATATCTGCTATTGACTGATTGGCTACATCACCTAAAATTCCAATTCCTGCATTGTTAACCAATATGTCAACATCATGAACTGAAAGTACGTCCTTTGCCATTTTTAGAACCTCTGTTTTATTCGACACGTCACATGCAACGACCATAGACTCGCATTTTCCATGGATTTCCGACGAAACTTCTGACAAACGTTCTTTACTTCTTGAAACAAGTACAATTGATTTGACTTGTTGTTTGACAAAATCAAATACTGTTGATCTTCCGATACCAGATGAAGCTCCGGTAATAACGACTGTTTTCCCTTTTAATTTATTCATTGCAAGTCCTCATTGTATTAGCACATTATCATTTCTAATTACTTACTAGCTATTGTCCCAATTCTTAGATTTAATTTGATTTGCAATAGAATCTTTACCAATTGTAATCCTCATAAGAGCTATCCACATTATAACTAGGGGTACATGATATGTAGCAATTCTCCATGCGATGATTACTGACAATTGAGACGAATTCAATACATCAGTTAAATTAGGAATGGAACTAATATTCGTAATGTACGCCCATACGCCTAATTCTGCTAAACCTGATCCTCCAATGGTAATCGGGAGAGTGGATAAAGCAGTGGATGCTGATGTGGCCATAAATGATTGAAAAAATCCAACATCCTGACCGACTGCTTGCGCAAGCACTAAAAATGAAATACCTTGAAATACAAATGCCACGAACGTTATCGCCATTCCTACCGACAGGACCTTCACTGAATTGAACGACGTGAAATTTTCTCTGCTCATTTTGCACAAATCCGCTAAGGCAATATTTGTTGAATTTATCAGACGTTCTGATCTCTCTTTTGATAAAAATCTTTTAAGCAATTTCATAGCAAAATTGGGTAGCTGGATATTCCTGTTCGCAGACAACACAACTACTATAAACCAAAAACCAAATGTTGGTATCGCAACGAGTATAACCAAAATACCAATAAAAGAACCCCCACTAAGTATAGCCACAGCGCCTGCAATAAATGCCAAAATGCTCCCTACAAAAACGTCAGCAATTATTTCTGCTGTGGCCACCCACGCAGCCTTTCCTGCGGATACACCATTTTTAATGAGCCATGCAATCCTTACTATTTCACCGCCAATAAATGATGGAGTTGTCTGTGTAACAAATTCACCGGCAATCCTTGCATTCATGGTCTTGAGAGTTGTACTATAATTAGGGCCTATGAAGTGTTTGATAAAATACCTAAACCTATATGCTTGTAATAAGATTCGTGCCATGACAGCCGATACTGAAAGCAAGAATGGTACTGGTCCGACAGAAAACACATCCGCGGGAGAAACTGGGGTAAAGGTAAATAATAATAAAAATGGGATAAGGCTTACTGCAACCGCAATAACTCTCCATTTCAACCCCGGTCAATGCAAAATAGTACCTAGTCATATAATAATCAATAGAATTAATATATTCAGCTCTTTGTTTTTCAAGTATATTTGGAATCAATTTTTGTCACAGGGACGGCAGGAGCGGGAAAATCACTTCTTACATCAAAACTAATCCAATGGTACAAAGACAATAATTTCTACCCTATCTCCTTGAATCTAGATCCAGGTGTGCTTTCATTGCCATATGAGCCTGATGTTGATGTGAGAAATTACATTGATATCTCCAAGATAATGTCCGAACACGATCTGGGGCCAAATGGCGCGCTAATTATGGCTGCCGATTTAATAGCTACAAAACTTGATGAGATTCAGGAGGAGGTTTTTGGTTTGAATCCAGATTTCGTGGTTGTAGACACCCCTGGTCAAATAGAGTTATTCATATTCAGGGCTAGTGGCCCTTATTTCGTTTCAAACTTTCAATCGGATAACAAGATAAACATTTTTACTTTTGACGGTATTTTAGCGTCCTCCAGCCCAATAAATTTTATTTCAATAGCCTTGATAGCAGCCTCTGTAAGGCTGCGTTTGAACGTGTCCCAGATAGACGTAATGACAAAAAGAGACCTTGTGATTGACAAGTTGCAGGAAATTGTCAGATGGTCCTCTAGATCATATCTAGAAGATTCGTTGATGGGTGAAAAGAATAGCGAATATTCATTGCTGAGCAAGGATCTGTTACACGCATTATCAAAAAATAAATTAATGCAAAATCCGATTCTCGTTTCAAGTTTAACAATGAGTGGTATGGTAAATCTTACTGCAGCACTCTCGAGGGTACTAAATCTTGGTGAAGAAAAAGCAGACTAGTGATGCAAATGAAAGAAACTTTTGATTTTTGTAAGGCAACGGCCCCCTCCTCAACGGCCAATCTAGGTCCAGGCTTTGATGTATTTGGTCTGGGACTAGATCTTTTTTATGATACCGTATCTATCCGCAAGTTAGCAACAACGAATGGAAAAATAAGAATCACATTAGACAATAATACCAGCATTCCGTCCATAGTTGAAGAAAATACTGCGAGTCTCGCCGTAATGAAAATCGCTCAAAAAAAGAAAATCAAAAACGATCTTGACATTAGGATCACCAAGGGAGTGCCAATAGGACTGGGATTGGGAAGCAGCGCCGCATCCAGTGCTGCAGCCGTTACAGCATTCAACGAATTATTTCAATGCAAGTTAACCGAAAATGAATTACTGGATTTCGCTGCAGAAGGTGAAGTAAGTAGTGCAGGTGTAAAGCATTACGATAATGTTGTCGCTTCTCTATTTGGAGGATTTGTGGTTGTAAGAACATTCCCTTCTCTTGAATTTATCAAAATAGACACACCTAAAGATCTGGTAATGGTAGTTTGCGTTCCTAACTTGATAACTCCAATTAAGAAAACAAAACATGCGAGAAGCGTGATACCAAATAGGATACCAATAGAAGATCATACAAGAAATTTGTCAAATGCATGTATCATAGTAAGTGGTTTTTTTCATCAGGATACCAAACTTTTATCGAAGGGGATGAACGATTTAATTGTAGAACCTGCCAGGAAGAGCCTTATTCCAGGATATGATAAAGTAAAATCAAATGCAATTAGTTCTGGCGCGCTAGCAGTAACCATAAGCGGCGCTGGACCGTCGATGATTGCATTCACAAATACTAATAAGAACGCACGCAAAATTGGACAATCAATGGAACAGGGTTTTACCGGTTCTAAGATTCAAAGTACAGCCTACGTTTGTCGCCCAAGTGGTGGAGCGAGAGTAATTTCGAAATCTTGATTGAAAGAAATGGAAGAGGCTGTATTTTCACTTTTTACTTTTATTTAGAAATTCTGACATCATCCTTTGTCTATCCTCATGTGCAAAACATAAGGACCAGCCGTAAATCTCTAATCGAAGTCCTGTATCCAGATCTGCATCCATACCCCGGTTAATCAACATTTTACTGACTTTCACGGCGTTAGCACTATTCTTAGCAATTTGCTTGGCCAAATTAACGCATTCATTCAAAAGCTTAGTATTGAGAAGTTTTGCAATCTGAATATTCCTCTCCTTTTCCTTCTCCTTGTTATCTTTTGGTGCTTCCGGAGGCAGATTATCATCAGAGTTCAAGCTAATCACGCTATTAACAAGACCCAGTTGAAAGGCTTCATCACCAGACACCATTCTTCCCGTGAAAACTAATTCCTTTGCTTTCGCAGGTCCAACCAACCTCATTAGCCTTTGTGTTCCTCCCCAACCCGGAGGAATTCCTATAGTTACCTCAGGTTGACCTAGTTTTGCATTACTTGAGGCAATCCGAATATCGCAAACCATCGCTAACTCACAACCGCCACCCAATGCATACCCGTTTACTGCTGCAATCACTGGTTTATTGAGGCGTTCAATTTTATTCAGTACCGATTGCGCTGATGAGGCGTACTTTTCTGCCGATATAGGATCTATGTTTACCATGTACGAGATATCTGCACCGGCACAGAAGGATTTTTCCCCTGCCCCTGTTATAATTACAACTTTGATACTTTCATCTGCGCCCACAATATCAATTGTCCGAGACAGCTCTGATATGACATCAATATTCATTGCATTCAATGCTTCAGGTCGGTTTATTCGCAGTATAGCAATTTCGCCCTGTGGTTCAAGTTGAATATATTTCATATTAGACATTGTGAAAAAGGAGGTATAACATTCAATTAAATCTTGTTCTAAATCTGTAGATATACATCTTAAAGAATACTAGAACGGAATCGAATTTTGTATGAAAAATTTTCCAAATCCTACTAACAATAAACAAACAACGAAGATATGATAGAATAGTTAGTTCAAAATTCAAATTTTGTTCATAAAAGGATGTAAATTATTAAAGTCCTGAGAATCCAATTTAGAGCCATTTTTCTTTTTATTCTTAGATTTAAAAGGAATATCGTCTGTAAAAGTTATTCGCTCTTCACCTTTTTCTTTGTCGGGTTCTAGCAGATTAGGTACCAAATCATCATCATCTAAATCAAACACGAAATCCATATCGCCAGGTGAAACATCATCTGCAAATGATTGAATTGCTTCGCCTTTCTCCTTATTGGGTCTTTGTAACTTTTCCTGAATCTTTTTAGAATTTTCAGCCTGCCATTTTTCAAATTTTTCCTGCTTTTCTTTTAATGCTGAATGGTTTTCAAATACAACGCGCTTGCCTTTTTTGTTATTTAGTAT
>JALYLJ010000182.1 GCA_030774295.1 Thermoproteota archaeon | reverse complement strand
CCTATATGATGATAAAACTAGCCAAAAATGCGGAAGCAAATGCAAAGATTCAACCCAAAAAGCCGACAGGAAAAAGCTCGATAAACCTAACTGAAAAATGGATATATGGTATATTTATTGCTCTCCTGGCATTCCAGGTCTATCTCAATATTGCAGCTTATTACGCAGTACTTAACGGAATGAAAAACTTTTCGCTCTTTATAGTAGGCATTATGATGCTTGTATTCGCTGGTATGTTCCATGTGTTTAGACACGCAAGATCGTTGCAAAAGGCCCCTCCACCAAAGCCCACAATGCCACCTATGCCAATGAAAGCGACGCCACCTTCACTTACAAAAACTGGTGAGGCTCAAACAGGGCAGATTACCGACGGCACAAAAGTGCTTGAAGACTCTGCAGCAAAACAAAAAACTTTGGCTTCCACAAAGTCAGGGTCGTCGCCCTCCCAATCAGGTCAATCTGTAAACAAAGCAGACTCTGCCACATTAGACAGTGGCGAGCATAAATCAGTTTCAGATGAAAAAAAATAGATTTTTCCTTAAGGATTTGTACGATTTACCTGTCATACTAATGTCGGATAAAAGACAATGCTGAGGGTGACTAATCTTAATATTATATATATTCGTGAATTTTAACCAGATGATAAATGAATAATAACGCTGCAGGAATCAGTATCATTGCATTTATTATTGCTGTGGCCGCAAGCATGGCTTACTATCAATTTGTTTATACTAAAGAAGCAAATGCAAAACCGCAATTAGCTGAAGAGGTTCTGAATCCTCCAGATAATGTCAAAGTGTCTATCATGGAAGGTTCATCACAGCCATCACAGCAGAAAAACTTTGAGCCCAAAGAAGCAAGAGGTACCCTGGGAATCAACAATAAGGTGATTTGGACTAACCTTGATACTACCGCCCATAGTGTTACTACTGACACGCAATATACGGATCAGATAAACGGTCCGTTTAATTCAATAGATAGCATTGGCTTAATACCACCTCAAAAAACTTTTGAATTCACGTTTACTAAAGATGGTGAATATGCTTATCACTGCGAACCTCATCCATGGATGACGGGTAAAGTAGTTATCGTAAAGAGTTTCGTCTGACCTTCTCCTGATTTATTTACATTATTTTTGATTGTAGCTAGTATGATAAGTACAGCACTATACAGTCTCATCACTCTAAACACTGATCGAAATTGATATCTCCTCATGGTAATATCTTGAGGAATGCAACATGATTTGCAACTTCTTTATGTTCTTGTATTATGGAAGCTCTGAACTTGACATTTGAAGTTACTTGTGGAACGTGATCGGTCGTTACCACAAATTTTATTTCGCTTGCATCTTTTAAATCCTGTCTTAGTACAGGCATCCTTGCATATGAGTAATTGATTTTTTTGTCATTTAGTTTTATGAACGTAAAAATATCATTGGTATTTTCTATCTGTGAGTTTATTACGATGCTATCAAATCGGCCTATGTAATTAATTTTTATCACTCCATTGATCTCCTCTTTAGGTCTAACTTCCGTCTTGTCAAAATTTATGAGGATGTCATTTTCTCCCATAATTTTTATATTAAATATCGCTCAATTTTAATTATCATAATCACATCTTAATTTGGCTTTTAATTCAAATCAATAATCGTACCATTGTTTATTGAATGACGGTCAACAAATCCTGCACTTAGTTCTATTACGTATAATGAATCTACCTGCGGATCATAGACCGGGCAAGCAAGAAATATCTTACAAGGTTCCAAATTTTTTTCATTATGAACCACGCTACTATTTGAATCTAGCCAGATGATGTCAATTGCATATTTCATTTCATTCATCCAAAAACCTTGTTTTGACGGTTTATCGAACAAAAATAACATTCCCTCATTCTCATTCAGCTTTTCGGATCCTGAAAGGCCCTTGATTCTAAGTTCGTCGTTAGATGCTATGGCCAATAAGACTTTGAATCCATTAATTAAAACTGATTTTTTTTCATAATTTGGAAAAAAGTCCGAATTATTCCCACCTATATTGGTATTATTTTGTGACCCAGTGGCATTTAGTTGAAAAGATGATATGGATAATATTGCGAGTTGAAAAGCGACAATCAATATCTTATTTTTGGTATCCAAATTGAGGAACAATGGTTCTCAATTGCATTTTAATTTTACTTTTGGTATAATAATGGTTCACATTGCATAGATCCCTTGTCTGAAATATTCAAACCTTCATCAATTCAATGGTATATAATACCGCAAAAGTTAGCCAAGAAATCTATATAATAGAAGATTTAGGTTTATACAAAAAGGTCTTAATTTATGTCACACGGTAAACTGCGAGGAGTATTCATTACAGGCATTGATACTGAAATCGGAAAGACGGAAATAGCTTGTGGCTTAGCTTGGTTACTCCGAAAAAACGGAATAAAAGTAGGAGTCATGAAACCATTTGCGACTTCATCTAAAATCTATTCGAAGTATTACAAATCACAAGATACAGCCAAACTAGCCAAAGCTGCAAGTGTCCGAGATCCCGACGAAATATTAAATCCAGTGTTCTTTCCACTGGCTGCTTCTCCATTAATGGCAGCTGAGATTTCTCACGAGCCAATAAATCTAAAAAAGGTAATTCAAAAATTTATGTTTCTTAAAAAAAAATACGACTTTATTGTAGTTGAAGGAATTGGTGGAGTCATGGTTCCTATAACGTATAAAGTATCATTATTGCACGTTGTACGCAAAATGAACCTCCCAATTATTATTGTGTCCCGATCTAAACTTGGTTCTATTAATCATACAGTTATGACCATAAATGCCTGTAGAGAATTTAAAGTCCCTATTGTAGGAATAATTTTTAATCAGATGCCAATTCGTCCTAATATCGTAGAATCTATGACGCCAATTTATATTGAAAGATTAATCAAGACAAAGACACTATCAGTTATTCCTTTTATGGATAAATGCAGTTCTAAGAAAATCGGATCTTATCTTCGGGATATTGAATTAATCAAGAGCATAACATCCTCGTCAAAAATCAAACAGGTACGATGATAGCGAATCACACTTTTATTGTTTCAGCAGCTGCTTTCTTTAACCTATTCATAATCGCAAAGCCCGTATTATTGTAATGAATTCCTTGGACTACTATGACGTCGATGTGATCGCTATCGGCTTTACGAAGATTTGCAAACAGGTTCCTCGCAATCGTATCCAAAGTGTTTCCCATATACAGAACACTATCTACATTTGGCTTCAGTGACTTGCTGGCAGTCATGATAGAAACTTTCTTTCCTTCATGCTTTAATTTTTCAGTCAGTTCAATGATCTTTGCCTTTGCACGTATTCTAGAACCTTCCACAATTACTACACGAGCATTGGGACTATAATGGCTGTATTTCATACCCGGTGATTTGTTAATCTTTTTTGTACTTGTGCGAGTGCCTAAGAGTGAATCGTGAAAATGAACCTTTCCAATTTCGTCTTCGATCGATTCCTTTGAAATTCCACCAGGCCGCAAAATTACTGGAGTACGTTGTGTCATGTCAATTACAGTAGATTCAATTCCAATTTCAGTGTTACCACCATCTAAAATCATTCTTACTTTTCCATCAAGGTCATCTTTCACATGACTAGCATTGGTGGGACTTGGTCTTCCTGAGAGGTTTGCAGATGGAGCAGCAATGGGAAAGCCAGACCTTTTTATGAGTGCGAGAGCAATTTTATTTCGAGGCATTCGTACAGCTATCGTGCCGAGACCACCTGTAGTAATTTTAGGCACAATTTTTGATTTTTTTAAAACAAGAGTGAGAGGACCGGGCCAAAATTTTTTGATAATTCTCATGCCTCTTGGAGATATTTCACTTACCAATCCCCTCAGCGTTTTCATGTCTGCTATATGGACAATTAGGGGATTATCAGACGGCCTGCCTTTCATTTGATATATTTTTGAAATCGCCGAAGGATCTAGGGCGTTTGCTCCCAATCCATATACAGTTTCGGTTGGGAATGCTACAATTTCTCCACTACTAATTAATTTGGCTGCTCTTCCAATAATGCTTTCATTAGGTCTCTTAGAATTAATTCTTAGTACTTCAGTTTTGACTGGCTGCTTCATGAATTGAATTTTTAATGAATCATCGTATTATTATAGGGATTCTTTTTCGGCCTTTTTCGCCATGAGGTTTGGACGAGATTCGAGAGAAAATCAAATTCGGTTCTATCCAGTTTAATATCTCAGTTTTTCATGAGTTGGAACGACCGTTCCAGCAGGGAATTTCACGGTTCCCCTTATTTACTCATGATTCTTCATAATGATCCAATGAGCAAAACAATATGCAAAAGTGAAAATAATAGGGGAAAAATTCAGATAATGGCGGACATCGTAGACTTGTGTAAGGCGGGCATAAGAAAGACTCACATAATGTACAAGGGAAATTTGAGTTATGAACAAATCAACAGATATTTATACGAACTTTTGGAAAAGGAGTTAATTATTCAAAATCTCGACGACGGCGTACTAACTTATCGCGCAACTGAAAAGGGTCGTTCATTTTTGCAGTATTACAACATGATGCTCAGCATCTTGGACGAAAAAGTCGTTAGTGTAACTCCCGTTGACAAACTCACTTGATAATGGAGCCAGATTCTAACTAGCGCTATGGATTTTGAAAATCAGGCTTTCTTTCACGTCCATAAGATCTAAACATAAACCCACTTACAACTAGCAGGATTATAAAACCTGAGGTCACGAGAGCTAATGTTATGGGAAGGCCTAAAATAAAACTAGTGATGATTGGGATCGCAGCGGGTATACCGATCATAGGCAACCATTTTTTTAAAGAAGACGCATTCAAGCTCAATCTAGTTTAATACTGTTCTATTTATAATCTTTTTAAAATCAACAATCACTTCAAGGAAATTCTGCCAAATAACGTAAGTGGTGTTTCTTCAATATTTCATTATCATTATCATTTTTTAGGAATCTCTAGCCGCATTTTACATTAGATGCAAATGTCCCCTTGTTTCCATTATCAGATACAAGCCTAACTGTTCCTTCTCCACAATTTCCTGAAAGTTTAATATCAGAAGGTGTTTCAACATCACAAATATTGTCAAATGCTTCAAAGCCCTTTAAGACAAAACTATCTGACGATGTCTTTACGTTAGTAATCATTCCTCCTGCAGAACCCAGTTCCTTGTGGTCCACATTCCATTCTGCAAAAGGTGTTCCTTTATCATAGGACACAAAGAAATTTATTCTGACTCCTTTGACTTCTTCACCATTTCCACAGGAAATAGCGCCCTTTCCTACTGTCTTTAATTCGACCCCTTGTGCAAATGATATCTGACCAAAGTAAGTTGAATAAACTACTAAACCAAAAACTAACAAAATTCCCATTATCTTTGTTCCGTTTGACTTTTCCATTGGATTTGAATATAGGATTATATCTTTTAAGAGCTAGGTAAGATATTTCTGAATCATGTTATAGCATCTTTTACTGATATCTGGCTCGCTTTTTTCTTGAGCTAATACGAATTCAGGAGTTCTTGTTTGTTTTCGAATCTTGAATAAGATTATGGCTGCTGTTACACTGCATCATATGCAAAAATTTGTTTCCTATACTACTCGTTGTTTCCAAGCTAAATATTCAAAATAATATAAACCATAATAAAATAAATCCAAATTAATAGTTCGTATCGCAACTCCTGTTTTAGATCTATTAGGAAATTGGATTTTCTTTTATTGCAAGTTTAATTATTCAAAATCCTTACATTCGGGAACTAAAAATGAAATTCATTATCGATCTGTTTACTGCAGTCGTAGAAATTTGAAAATAATTAACATTTTTATATCAAAGAATATCCTTGTTAAACGTGTTTAGGCAAAATGCGTATTTTTTTGCATCGATTTTGTCAAGTATTTTGATTTTTTCTTCTTTCAGTTTTCCTTTTTTAACTCTTCCTGTCTTTGGCCAGGTTCCAGCAAATCACATTTCTCAAGAGCAATACGATAAAATTAAGAATTGCACTGCAGATCTTAGTAAGAAGCCAACTCCAGTAGAATATCTTACCTATTTTAATTGCGGTCATGTTTCAAAGGACGAAACTGGCAGGACTGTTCGACAATTCACACTTATCGTTGAAGAAAACCAAAAAATTCCTATTTCATATGAAGGACATGTCTTTGACGCTTGGACATTTAATCGCACTATACCCGGGCCTACTATAAGAGTTACAGAGGGTGATCTAGTTCGAATTCGAGTTATTAACAGTAATGAGAATGAAAACCCACACTCATTGCATACTCATTCTATTCATTACGCCAAGAACGATGGTGTTTCGATGGGTGGATATCCAGGAGGCGCCATTTCACCAGGTAGGAGTTTCACCTATGAATTTGTTGCCCAACCCTATGGAGTATATCCATATCATTGTCATGTTGATCCAATAGCCGATCATATTAAC